>JBBQAD010000033.1:0-12819 GCA_038315885.1 Fibrobacteria bacterium
TCAGGCGAATATTATCACTGGGTTGATAATATGAATGCTAATAAATTAACTGGTCAGTATCAAAGCAATGACCAATTTAAGGCCCTGGAAAGGGGTAAAGGCTATTGGGTTATCCTCGATAAGCCAACAAGTATAACAGCCAATCCCCGAAATTTTCTGAATACTCCCCTCACTGTCACTCTATCCAAGGGAGTCTTGGGTTGGAATCAGATAGCCAATCCGTTTCCATACTCGGTCGATGTCAGCTCCAGCGGCTTGCAATTTTGGTATTGGGATTTAACCAAACGAGACATGATCAGTTCAGGCGGCATACTTAAACCACGACAGGGATACTTTGTTCGCATAGATACAACGACCACAATCACCATTGCGAACAAGCCCTATTTTACAGGTTCGGTCTTGAGCAAGAAGGGAGCTTTATTAAAAGCTGCTTTTAATGCTTCCAATTTTTGGACAGGCAGAATGGCTATTCGAGCCGGAGCTTATGAAGATGCTGCCAATTTTTTCGGTGTACGTCCTGACCCAAGTGATGCCAGTAAGCTAGATGCTGAGCCTCCACGCATGGGCGAATACATCAGCTTGAGCTTAATTAAAGAAGAAAAAGGGCAGCTTCAGCGTTTAGCTTCAGATTTCAAAAACTATAATGGAGCAACAGAACAGTGGTGGGATTTTACCGTTCGCGACGAAGGAACAGGACTCAAAAAAGCCAGCTTTACATTACAAGAGCTGGATTGGTTAGCAACCAATGGAATGTATGCATACTTGGTCGATAAGGGCGAAAGCCGCCGTATTGAAAGCGGTGAAGACATCAGTGTTCCTCTGGCAAAAGGGGATCGCTACTATTCTTTAGTAGTGACAACAAATCCTAATTTCTCAAGCTCCCTAAAAATGGGCTTTAACTTAGGTCAAAACCATCCTAATCCGGTCTCTACATTTACCGAATTTCACTTTAATCTTCCCCAGGCCTGGGATTCCCAGGGACGTCGATTAGCCAAGCCTTATCAAGTGTTACTCCGAATGTATGATATGCGGGGACGAGAAGTTGCGACTATTGCCAATGGAGCATACGAACCTGGTACCTACCGCATGGCCTGGAAACCCATGGATCGTGATGGTCACAATTTACCCGCAGGACAGTATCTCTATCGCTTAAGCGCCGATGGACTCACTCAAAGCCGGAAAATGTTGGCTCGATAGACACCCATTAAGTAATCACTCTCCTTGCTTAAAAAGGAGAGTGATTTATGTGGATGTATACAGGAATAGATTCCTTTTTCTGGCTCACAATTAGGGATACATTCGGAATTCTACTCAAAAACTGTTCTAGCTGAAGAATAATACTAAAGCAAGAGCTGATGGCTATGGACCTAGTGCTTAGCCATTCAACAACACAACAAAATCAGGAAATGCCCTGCTTGAAGTGTGCCCTAAAACACACAACGCACTACTTATGTGGAGTTTTTCTACACTCGAATGTGACCTGGCTTACAAATTTGGCCGCTTGCGTTGAAGAGAACTACACCCTGCCCCTATAATGGGTTTACCGATGACAAACAAAATAAACAAGGCCTTTGGAATCATGACACAAAAACAAGTACAGGCGGATTCAATTTGCCGAATAATAGCGATCACGCTTCTGTGCATTACTGCGCCTTTTGCAGCATTTACTGGAAAAGTAAAGTGGATCAATTCAGCTGATTCACTAGTTCTCCACTATGATGTAGGAGCAACTGCATGGGTACAAGTTATTGATTCTGATCAAAACGTAAATGTTTCGGTCGCAGAATCCTTTAATGTTCAAGTTAGTTCCGAAGTAGAAGGTGGTGGCTTAAACGTCACAGTGACAGAAACGGGTATCAACACTGGAATCTTTAAGGGATCAATTGTATTGCACTTAAATAATACCCCAATTGCGGATGCGATGCTTCAGGCTGACAAAGGAAACTATGTAACAATCACCTATACAGATTCTAACAATGACTATGGATCCCCTCAAGTGATTACTAGTAAAGCGATTTTTGGTGGCATCGCAAAAGCAGGAAGACAAGCAGGAAAAAATACTTGGACAAAAGCAGGAGGACCCTATTTATTGATGGGAGATATAAACCTGGATCCTACTGATACATTAATTATCCAGCCGGGTACAAAAGTTCTATCTGCGCAAAAGTACGATTCATTAAATATTAATATATCTGGGCTTTCTGAGTTAATCGTCTCTGGTGGACACCTAGATGCGCAAGGAATAGATTCGGATTCAATTTATTTTGGAGTTTTTGGTAATAGTGCCCCTAGCAATCAAGATTGGTATGGAATTAGAATTAGCGGGATGGGTTCAGCTAACCTACGTTATGCGAAGATTACCGGAGGTCAATATGGCTTATATATTTCAAGTTCATCCACTGATACTATTTCTACAGTACACAGTCGATTTTCTAGCCTGCAAAACGGAATTTTCTATGATTTTCCAAATTCAAGTTCTCGATTAAATATTGATTCCTGTCAGTTTGATGATATCAAGTCCCGTTCATTTTATTATTATAATACCAATTCTTCGATTCCATTATTTTTTCGTAATAATTTAATAACAGTCAATAATTCTGATTCGATTGAGTCCCCAATTTATCTTTATGGGTATCAAATTGACAGTAATACGAATATTTCAAACAATACTATACAATCGACCAACTCAATCTGTTGCAATGCAGCAATTAAAGCAAACGTAGCCACTGCAAGAATTGAATACAATACAATTTCGGGATTCTATACAGGCATCAAACTCGAGGGTTACCAATCGCCTAGTCTTCTGAGTAAGATTAATTACAATACAATTACCGGCGGTGCCTACGGATTAATAGCTACTGACTCTTCCCGCTTTTCACTTAGCTACAATAACATTTATGGTCAGAGCCAGTATGCTTTATTTAACAATACCAATAAATCCATAAACGCTCGCTTTAATTTTTGGGGAACAAGTGTCACCAGCGAAATAACCTCGGGCTCAAATCCAAAAAATATTTCTGTTATCCGAGATGGCTGGGACAATTCAACTTTAGGAAAAGTAAACTATGGCGGTCATTTGACAAGCTTCAATGGCTCTCCTTCTTCAACTTCAACTACGGCCATCGTAAAGTGGGTCAATGTAAACGATTCTCTTGTTACGAAATATCCATCTAGTACTACCGCCTGGATTTTAGTAACTGACATGGATAGAAATACCAATACGGGAGTAATTGAAAATTTTAGTGTAACTGTAAAATCTGCGGTAGAACCTGGTGGAGAAACAGTAAGTCTAACCGAGACCGGAATGAATACGGGCGTGTTTAGGGGATCGATTCCCCTCGTTACCAGTGGTTCTCCTATCACTGCGGATGCTCAATTGCAAGCAGGAGCTGGAAATACCCTTACCCTAAGCTATAACGACCCTAGCAACGACTACAATAACACCGAAATAATCACTTCAACAGCCATTTACAACGCAGTTGCCTATATGGGTTATTTAGGTGGAAAGACTACCTGGACGAAGGCCGGTGGCCCTTATCTAATTCCTGGCGATCTTTATCTCAATTATGGTGATACACTTATTCTTCAGCCTGGAACCGTAGTCTTGGCTGCCCAGAAAAAAGATTCCAGCAATGCCGGCAATTATGTGAATAAAATTGAGATGATTTTACAAGGCGGCCACCTTAGCGCCCAAGGCAATGTAACAGATTCCATTTATTTTGGAGTCTATGGTGCCGGGCTTGTGCAGAGCAGTGATTGGTACGGCATACGAATTACTGGAAGTGGTTCGGCTTTAATGGATTATGTCAGTATTAAGGGTGCAACAAATGCTGTTTCAATTGAAAGTAATCCCACTGATACTATTACGATTAACCGTAGCCGCTTCAGTCAGACAAAAATGGGAGTTTTCTTCGACAGCCCACAATCTACAGCCCGCCTGCAAATCGATTCTTGTGTATTTCAAAATTTAGAATCGGATGCGATTTATTTTAGTTCATATATTAGCAACCCAATTACTCGAATAATGCACAATACCATTAACATCAGTGCCAATGATTCTGTGCCAAATGGAATTTCACTTTGGGGATATATGAATGATTCCAATACTATTGTAACAAAAAATACAATTAACTCTTCCAGTTCAGTTTGTTGCGGTTCAGGTATCTATCTTAATAATGCGCGTCCTACTTTAGATTCAAACTCGATCAACGGATTTTATTCGGGAATCAAGGCACAGGCTTATTCAAATTACCAAGCAATTAAAATCAAATACAACACGGTAACCGGTGGTCAAGTTGGGCTTCGCCTTCTGGATTCTGTAAAAGTAATACTGAATTACAATAATATCTACGGGCAGGCAGGTTCTGCAGTTTCGAATACTTCAATATTTTCTATGGATGCAAAATTTAATTGGTGGGGAAGCAGTGCATTTAGTGAAATGAATTCCGGTGCAAACCCCAAGAATATTACCGCAATTTTTGATGGCTGGGATGATGGTTCTAAAGGAAAGATGGAGTATGGCGGCTGGTTAAATGCTATTAATGGAACACCCAATTCGGTTTCCTATTCTGGAAAAATTTCCTGGACGAATGCTGTCGATTCAAGCCTGTCTCGATATGCCGCCAATACTACTGCATGGATAAAAGTTATCGACCCTGATCGCAATCTAAATGCAGGTTCAATTGAAAACCTTTCGGTATCTGTCACATCCGATTTGGAAACTGTAGCTGAAAACGTCAATTTAACAGAAACCAGTATGAATTCCGGAATATTTACTGGTTCCATAGCGGTATCCACCAATGGCAGCGCCATTAATTCTGATGGCATCTTGCAAGCACAGGCCGGAAATTCATTGAGCCTTTCCTATACTGACCCTGCCAATAGCTATGGGGTATCGGAACAATTTGTTGCAAAGGTCTTGTATGGGGGAACATTGGTAGCCGGCCCTCTTTCAGGTAAAATAATTTGGACTAAAGCTGCCGGTCCCTATCTGCTGGCTGGCGATATCACTCTTCCCAACAGCAGTGATACTCTCATAATTCAATCCGGAACGGTGGTATTGGCTGCTCAGAAAAAAGACAGCGTATATGGTGGATCAAACACCCAACGGACTGAAATTTATGTTCAATCTGGTCATCTTGACGTACAGGGAGCCATAAATGACTCTGTGACTTTTGGTGTTTATGGTAATTCACCTATGGCTAGCGATGATTGGGATGGAATTTATTTTAGCAATTCAGGATCCAGCCAAATAAAATATGCCAGAATTATGGGAGCCAGAAATGCAATCACTTTGAACAGTCACAGTGATACTGTTACAGTTAAGCATTGTACCTTTTCCAAATCCAATAAGGGAATACAATACAACTACCCCAGCAGTTCTTCTCGACTAGTAGTAGACTCTTGCAAATTTGACAATTTAAACCAAGAGGCAATGACTTTTTATGCAAACAACCCCATTCCACCCACCCTATTTTCATACAATAGCGTTCTAAGTAAATCTATCGATACATCTCTTGCTTTGATTGATGTTTCCAGTAATTACATCGATACCAATTTTCATATCGAATCAAACAATATTAGTCATAGCAACGGAACAAATAATGCCTCTGCCATTAGATTAAGTTCTGCAAGTCCGGTTATCCGTTACAATGTCATTCAAAATTTTAGATATGGGATAAAAGCTCAGTATTGGAGCAACATTGTATTTCCTGTCTCTAACAACACCATCACTGGAGGTGCCTATGGTGTCTTTCTAGGTGATTCCAGCAAACCAATCATTAACTACAACTCTATCTACGGACAAAGTATAGCGGCTATTTACAATAATGGTCCACAAACAATCGATGCCAAATACAATTACTGGGGACCCACTGGCGCTAGCGAAATCACTTCTTCTGCAAATCCTAAAAACCTAAGCTTCATTTACGACTACCGTGACAATGCCTCCAGAGGCGAGGTCAATTATTCCGTTTGGGCAGCCTCTCCAGGCAGCAATGTAGCACCCGTCTTTACTTCAAGCCCAAACGTGACAGCAAAAGTCAATGCAATGTATCAGTATCAGGCTTCGGCAACCGACTATAACGGCGATGCCTTAACTTACTCTCTGTATAGTGGTCCATCCGGTCTCACCGTTTCTACAACGGGTCTGGTTTTATGGACTCCTGTTAGCGCAGGAAACTTTTCTGTAAGCATTCGAGTTAACGATGGAAATTACTCAGTCGATCAAAGTTACTCTATTTCGGCAGTCATAGATGCGACTCCTTCTGATAATATCACCACCCTAAGCAGCAGTGTTTTAGCTGACTCTGTAACATTAAATTGGACTCTACCAGTCAGCAATCATAGCGATGCCGATTCTGTCTTTCTTCGTTACAGTACCACAGCCCCAGTCACTCATCCCGACTCGGGAATATTGGCTTTTAAGAAAATCAAATCGCAAAGCACTGGGGGAATTAAAGTTCCTTATGGTTTCACCTATTATTTCAGCCTGATTGTTCGAGATTCCGCAGGCAATCGCTCTACAATTCCCGTCTCAGCCCAAACTTCAAAATTAGTCGGTTCAACTCCAGTTCTGGTTTCACAGGGAGGACTAAACACCGTCAATCAAGCTGCCCAATTGTTACTCTATGTCGTCACCACCGGGTCGCCTGCTCCGACTTTCCGTTGGCTGCGAAATGGAACCGATACAGTCGGTACCAGCGATACCTTAAAAATTCCCAATATGACCACTGCGCAGGCTGGTAACTATTACTGTATTATCAAAAATGCCGTGGCCACCCTGAACAGTTCGGTGCTTAACGTATCTGTAATTGTTCCCCCCGCCATTGTCTCTCAAAATGGAGTTTCAATCCTAAATGAAGGTCAAGAATTAAAGTTATGGCTGAGCACCACCGGTACAGGTCCTTTTGTCTACCGATGGATTAAAAATTCCACCGATACCGTGGGAACCAGCGATACTCTTAAGCTTTCCAACGTTGTTTCATCACAATCAGGCTCCTATGTCTGTCGTATCAGCAATTCAGCGGCCACCATAAACAGCAGCCCTTATACTGTTACAATTACCCAGGCTCCTCTGATGACTGCTCAAGGCGGTAACCCGACCCTAAACCTTGGACAGGATTTACTGCTCTGGTTTTCTGCCACCGGCTCTGCTCCCATGACCCATCGCTGGGTAAAAAATGGCATTGATACGGTCTCCACCAAGGATACCTTGCGACTAAGCTCTGTAAAATCAAGTGATGCAGGAAATTATGAGGGCTTTGCCAGCAATGCCGCTGCCCGGGTTTCTACCGGCGTATTTGCAGTGGTGGTCAACGGCCCCCCTATAATTAGCCGCCAGAGCGGCGATACTCTGGTTCCTGCCGGTATCAATCTGAATCTATTTGTTACTCATAACGAAAGCCCCAAGGCAAATGTCAAATGGCTGCGCAATGGAATTGATTCCGTCGCCAACGGAGATACGCTGAAGTTTAGCTCAGTGTCAACTTCGAATGCAGCCACCTATACCGCAGTCTTAAGCAATAGTGTAACAACCATTAACTCAAACCCAATCAAGGTAACAGTATCTTCGGGTCCTTCTTTTAGCACCTTTGCCACCAAGACCGCAGGATGGCAAAAGACTTTAAAGGTACCCGTTACTATTCTTACATTGGATACTGACAGTATGCGTCTGGCACTCAATGATACCAGCACCGCCAGCGTCTGGAAACCCATTAAAAGCGAAGATACAGCCTTTTTAAGCTCCAACGGAAATCATTATTTCTTTGTCCGACTTAAAAACAAATTGGGTCAACTGGCTCCCTGGGTCGGCTTAAACATTCAGGCTGATACATTGAAACCAACTGTTACAGCCTCAGTTCCTCCTATACTTTTTGAAACTGCCCCATTTAACAACGTCTCCGGAAAAATTTCTGATCTCCATTCCGGGCCTTTGATGTTGTCGTATGCTTGGCTGCGGGAAGCCGACAATAAGCAATGGAGAAACAATTCCTGGCAAGAAGGAATGGTGCTAGAAGAATTTACTGCTTTAACAAGTGACAGTCTTTGGACCATCGTTTTGCCCAAGGCTGCTTTTAGCCAAAGCGGAAGCTATCAATTTCAGGTGCAAGGTCTTGATAAAGCGGGTAACCGCAGTAGTGTAGTCCTTAATAAATTCTCTTATCAACCTAATAGAGCGCCGGAACTAAAAACGGTGTCTATCAAAGATACAGTGTTACAAAATAGCAACCCAGTCTGGACTCTTAGCTTTGCCGATTTCGATCCTACTGATTCCCTCATTCTCAGTACAATAACAGTCCCGACCTGGCTAAAATGGACCCAGCGGGATTCCAGTGATATTTCAGGTGCAAAGATGAAAATTCTATCGCTTAGCGGAAAGCCATTACAAGAAAATGTAGGACCTAACAATTTGCAGATTCAAATCTCAGACCGCCTAGGCAAGAGTCTGGTTTATTCCAAAAATGTATTCGTAATGGATGTAAACGATCCGCCAGTATTTACTCAAAAACCGGCAACCTTAAGTGCCAAAGAAGATCAAAGCTTTCAATTTAGCTTGAGCGCCATAGATCCCGATCCAAACCAAATAATAAACTATTCCATTAGCGGGGCACCCGCTTGGCTAAAATTGAATGGAAATATCTTAGATGGAACACCCGGAAATGATGACGTCGGTCTTGTCAATTTGATACTGCGTGTTAGCGATGGTTCTTTGGCAGACACCTTCAGCACAAGCTTAATCATCGAAAATGTAAATGATGCCCCAACACTGGCAGGCAATCTCGGAATTAACACCACTGGTACCCATTTCAAAGAAGATTCCATTTCACTATTTAGTCTCACCATAGAGGATATTGACAAAGGTGACAGCCTGGTATTGAGTTCGGGTCTACCCGCCTGGATACAACTCATGTCGGTAAAACGTTTAGCTTCTAATGTGAAACACTATCAGTTTGATTTTAAGGCATCCCCCCTGCAAAAAGATACCGGCACAATTTCATTGCCCTTGGTATTTAAGGATAAATCAGGTGTAGCCTTAAATTATAATGCAGTTGTAACAATCGATGAGAACAATGATTTCCCCACTGCTGTTGTAAACATATCTGCAATTTCCGGCGGCGCAGCCCTGCTTTCTTTAGATGTAACAGATGAAGATGGCAATCTTGCCCAAACAAAATTCCATTATTGGCTGAAAAAAGAATCTGCAAGTGATACTCTAATGTCCGGCCTGCAAAAGGGCAGTACTTTGTCACTCTTTCCCTTGGGAGACGGCAGCTACAAACTATTCGTTCAAGCTGAAGATGGAAAAGGCTTATTACAAGTTGGATTTAGCCAAACCAACTTTAGTATCCAGAATGTTTCCACCCTTGCTCTGGATAGCGGTGTCTGGTTGATGACTGGACCCCTCAGTTCGGAATTGCCTCTCAGCAACCTGGCTTCGCCCTTTGACTTGTATCACTGGTCAGACAATGTCGCTCCCAACAAGCTCTATGGCCAATATCAGAGCGGTGAAGGCATGAAGGCAATGGAACGCGGAAAAGGTTATTGGATATATCTCAGCAAGCCCAATACACTAAGTGTAAAAGATAGTGAACTACTTAAATCATCCGTAACACTAAACCTGGTTAAGGGAAGCAGCGGATGGAATCAAATCGCCAACCCCTACCCCTATTCTGTTGATGTTAGTACCACTGGTTTGCAGTTCTGGTATTGGGATGCCGCCAAACGGGATATGTTAAACTCCAACGGAATATTGACCCCTTGGAAGGCCTACTTTGTGCAGGTCAATGCCAATGTAGACCTCGTCTTGTCAGCGAAGCCCTACTTTAAAGGGAAGACGCTCTCCAAAGCTTCAGCCCTATTAAAAAGCACCTATTCACAGGATAATTTTTGGACCTCGCGCGTTGAACTCTTGGCCGGACAATTTGAAGATCGCAGCAACTTCTTTGGAGTGAGACCTAAGAGTTCCGATTTTGAATCGAGCACCTTGGGTGAAGCTCCTCGTATAGGTAACTATGTTAATCTTTCCTTCGTAAAAGATAAACAGGGGATTTTATCAAGTGAATTTCTATCGAGTGACATCCATGCCGATAATACTCTGCAGGAGCATTGGTGGGATTTCGTGATTGAAGACGCCGGTACTGGCTTGTCCAAGGCTACCCTCGCATTTGAAAATCTGCGTGACTTAAGCGAAAATGGCTATCATATCTTTTTGGTCGAAAAAGGCAAGGGAAGCGAAATCACCAATGAAACACAGACTCAAGTCCCGCTCACCAAGGGCTCGCGTTACTATTCTTTGGTTGTAACCAAAAATCCCGACTTTCTCTCCAGCTTGAGTTTGGGATTCAAATTGCAATCGAATGCCCCTAATCCCGTTGTTGACATCACTCAATTTCGTTTTAATCTGCCTTATAGCTGGGATAGCCAGGGCAAACGTATCACTCGCCCCTATCAGGCCAGCTTGAAAGTCTATGATATGCGAGGTAGAGAAATCAGCACCGTCTTTGCCGGCGCTTTCGAACCGGGAAGCCATCGTTACTTATGGAACGCTTTGGACAAATCAGGACGAAAGCTATCAGGTGGCCAATATGTCTACAGACTAAATGCCGAAGGATTGACCGAAAGCCGCAAGCTGATTGTTCGGTGAACTTATTGAAGACCTAAGTGTCTTCTTGATCAGTATCTAATGGAGATTCCTCAGGAGCTTTTTCAGGATTTTCCTGAGGAGCCTCCGGAGAACCACTGCCCGTTGGATCGAATTTCTCCAAAAATTTGCGGTCTGCCAAACTCATTTTAATTGCATTTAAAACGCAGAAATCAATGAATTCCTTGGCCTTTTTCTGCGAGCCCAGCACAATTTTCCATTTTTTGAAAGAAGGATTAAATCGGGCCCTAAATTTGGCCTTCATTTCTTCTTTTAATTCTTCGTTGTATTCGACATACAGGAAAAACTCTCCCGCATCCCCTTTTTTCTGCGCACTTCTTCCCATCAGCATGGCATATTTCCTCTGACGTAAAGGTAATTTGGTTTTTACCTTTGCCGCGGCCTGATTCAATTTTCACTAAACCAAGGAAACCCATGTTGAAACTAACCAAAGCCTTGCTTGCTGTATGGCTCTTGGCCTCTATCAGTAATTGTAAAGCGCCTAAAACAGCCGCAGAAGTACCGAAGGCAGAGCTGAAGACTCTCAAAGAAAAATCGAGCTATGCCATTGGAATGGATATCGGAACCAATTTCAAAAGTCAATCGCTCGATGTCGATCCGGCGTTGGTCTCACAAGGCATGAAAGATGCACTTGAAGGGAAAACCGCTCGTATGACACAAGAACAGATTCAAGAAACCATGATGGAGCTTCAAAAAGAAATGATGAATAAAAAAATGGCAGTCAGTACTGAATCCGGAACGAAAAATGAAACAGAAGGCAAAGCCTTTTTAGAAGAAAACGCCAAGAAGCCCGATGTCAAAGTGACCAAAAGCGGCTTGCAGTATAAAGTGTTAACAGAAGGCAAGGGACCCTCTCCAAAGCTCGATCAGAGTGTTACATGTCACTATAAGGGAACTTTGATTGACGGAACTGAATTCGACTCTTCCATCAAACGCGGCGAACCGGCCACTTTTCCGCTTAACGGAGTGATCAAAGGTTGGACTGAAGCCCTGCAACTGATGAAAAAGGGTTCAAAGTGGGAATTGTATGTCCCTGCAGACTTAGCTTACGGCCCCAATGGTGCTGGAGAAAAAATTGGTCCCAATGCAACACTAATTTTTGAAGTCGAATTATTAGAAATCAAATAGTTTCATTAGCCATTTATTGAATGACTTGGATGCTATCCGCCATTTCATTCTTGCAGTAAAAAAACTAATGCGCCTTGCCAGGCGCACTTTAGAGATACTGAACAGCTCCGCTACACTTCCCTGTCCTTCAATGCCCAAGTAACAATCGCGTAAATTCATCTACCGGTCCCTTATTTTCAGTATGGGCATTTTCCAAATGAGCCATGCGTTCGCTGGTTAATTCAGGAACGGTTTCGGGAGAATGCGAGGGATGCTGGCAGCGTACAGGATAGATTCCCAAAGATTCTGCAGCGGCGTCTGCCATTCTAACATAACCCACGCTTTCCCAAAAAGGGCTACCTGGCAAGGCGGATACATGGTGTTGCGAACAGGCTTCATAAAAAACTTCTGGTAAGCCCCAATACTGACACAGAATTCCACCCAATTCACAATGATTAAATCCAAAAGCTTTTTTTTCAGCTGCCATCTGATCAAGCGAATAGAGCTGCATGCAGTGCAGTATCTTGCCCAGAAGTTGTCCACGAATTTCAATCAAGAGTCCCAGATTGTGTAACAGCCCCAGAATAAATATTTCTTCTAGCTTATGGGAATCAGTTACACCTTCACGGATAGCCAAATCACGGGCCATGACCGCAACATTAACCGAATGCTCCCAATACTGATAATAGGCGATGTCTTCTTTGGTATTTTTATCCTGTAAGCCAGCGCTTAACAAGATTTGCGAGATCTGCAAATTCCCCAGTCGCACAATGGCCGCACGCAGGGTTGAGACAGGCTGGCCCCGTCTATGAAGAGCGCAATTGGCCACGCGAAGTATCATTCCCGTTGTACCCGGATCTTGCTGAACCATGCTTACCACTTCGTCTGCTGGGGTTGATAAATCCCGCAGCAATTCCAGGGCGTTGGAAACCATGCCGGGATTGGAAAATCGCTTTTCCTGACTTTCGATGAGTTCAGCGGGATCGAGCATTTCAAGGGTCCTTTGCCTCCCTCATTCTAGCACCTGGAAGGGGAGAGAAGGTCAATCT
>JBBQAD010000041.1:0-12356 GCA_038315885.1 Fibrobacteria bacterium
TGAGGTTCGCGGGGGATGGAATGAAGGCAAGGATAGAGATACATTTCTATCAAAACTCAAAAAAGTGGAAGAATTACGTTTCTTAGAAAAACCTGATCGAAGCCTAGGCCAGTCGGCTTTACAATTTGTGTTATCTAATCCACATGTAACTACGGTTATTCCTGGTGCAAAAAACCGATTACAAGCAGAGCAAAATGCGGTGGGATTTGGTACACTGTCAAGTGAAGAAATAAAAAGGATTAATTCTCTCGATTAGGTAATAATACATTTTGGTAAAAATTGGATGACTTTCGCCTAAGAATCGCTTCGGCTGTGGGGTACCATTACAGTCCCTCACGCGCTACATACCCTCTTACTTATACTTCACACTGCAGCCGTAAGACTGGGTTGCACTTTTTGGAATAGCCTTACCAGCTAAGGCAGCATCTAAAGCCTGCGTTACATAGTTTACAGAAGTCTTAATGTCTTCGGGGTCAGTTGATTTTTTGTCATCAATGGCACCGACGTAAACTAATTCCCCCTCAGGATTGATAACGAACATGTGTGGGGTTGTTTTAGCGCCGTAGGTTTTGCCAACACTTCCATCTTCGTCAATGAGGTAATTATCGGCGGAGGCTTTTTCCTTTTCAATTCGCTCCAAGAGTGCTTTACCCTCAAAATTCCCTTGTTTCCCTTTTGCCGAAGAGTTGATAGATAACCAAACAACATCCTTGCCTCGATAGGTCATCTGGAGGTTTTGCATGTTGCCACTTTCATAGTGCTTCTTAACAAAGGGGCAATCATAGTTGACCCATTCGAGCACGACCCATTTTCCTTTGTTATCAATGAGGCTGATCTTTTCACCCATGGCATTATTTAACGCAAATTCAGGTGCTGGCTGATTGAGTTTTGCCGATTGGTCAGCTAGGCCTAGGCCTGCTGTAAAAGCTACAAGTGTTAATATATTGAAGAGTTTCATCCTATTTCTCCAGATTGAGTGGTATTCGAAGGAACTGCTAATTCAGCCCTTTAAATTCTCGTAGGAGCAATTTACCCTGATACGGAAGGCAAGGCCACTTTTTTTAAACTCAAAAGCCTATTTCTTTTAGTACAATATCAGGTGTTAGTAAAGAGGGTAAAATTCGAGGATTTTTAGCCTCTCCTGCAGGATAGTAGATATACAATGGAACGCCCGCTCTTCCAAATTGGGCAAGCGAGGCGGTAATCGTTTCGTTGCGATTTGTCCAATCTGCCACAAATTGACGAACAGCTAACGAGTCAAAAGCCTTTTTCACTTTTTCACTGTGGAGGGCAACTCGTTCGTTTACCTTACAGCTCAGACACCAGTCAGCAGTGTAATCAATAAAAACGGCCTCGCCGTTTTGAAGAGCCTTTTCAACTTCAATAGGACTGTAATTCTCCCAGCCAATCTTTAGTTTTTGGTTACTCAGTGCACCAATACCCTTAGAGTCATTCTGCTTAAAACGGTGATCTCGGTCGGTCTGTACGATCAGATAAATTGTCAAACCCAGTAAAAAAATCGTTAACAATCTAGCGAATAAACGAGACTTTGATTTTTCTAGAGTCTGACCCCAGGTTCCGTATATCCAAAGCCCGAAAGCCATCACTAATACACTAATAAAAAAGTAAACAATACCTTCAATTGGCCATTGTCCCAGTAATACTGTTGTTAACCATAGGGCCGTTGCCAAGAGTGGAAAACCCAAAATTTGTTTGAATCGTTCCATCCACAAGCCTGGTTTTGGAAGAACTTTTTGTAAACCTGGAATGAGTGTAATGAGTAAAAGCGGAAAAGCCATCCCTAAACCTAAGAAGGTGAAAATCAGGAGTGTTACATAAGTCTCGGCAGTTAAGGCGAGGCCCAAAGCTGTTCCCATAAAGGGTGCGGTGCAGGGTGTGGCTACCACTGTGGCTAGAATGCCGCTCCAAAAGTGACGTAGGCCTTGAGAGCCTTTGTGAGTTGTTATTTCTTTTGAACCAAGGCGGGTCATAACTAGCCCGATCTCAAAAACCCCCAAGAGATTAAGACCCAATGCAACAAAAAGAAGTGCGAGCGAGGATACAATTAAGGGGGACTGCAAATGGAAGCCCCAACCAATGGCTGCTCCCGCGCTTCGCAGAACAATCAATAAACAAGCAAGTATCCAAAAGGCTGTGCTTACACCTAATGTATACCAGAGTCCATTGACCCAAGTTTTTCGGGCATGCGAATGTGCATCAGAAATAAGATGTAATACTTTGATGGATAAAACAGGAAGTACACAAGGCATGAGATTTAAAATCATGCCGCCTAAAAAGGCTAGAGCTAAACTGAGTAATATGGCCTTTCCGCTATATTGCGTAAAGCCGGCTGCTCCGCTCGTCTTGGTTCCTATAAGGGCGTCAATGGTTCCCGATGGACCTTGTTCACCCGTTGTGGCATTCTCCCAAACGAGAACACCTTCAAGTGAAACAGGTTTGACTGACAAATAGGGATCGAGTTTTACAGTTAAAATATTAGTAGTGTTATTCCAAATTTGTAACTCTGACTGTGCGATTAGGGGTGTGGTCAGAGGATAAAACCAAGGTTGTTTACCCTGGGGATGATTTTTCTCGGAAAATTGGAGATACAACAGGCTATCATCCCTAATCACTTGCCAAGTCGTCAGCTTTTCGAATGGAACAGCTTTCGTATAGCGTTCAATGGACTTACCCCAGCCGATGGTATCTTGAGAAATTGCAATTGGAAAATGCAGTTCTGCTTCTGCCGTTTCGGGTAAACACTCTTCTTGACAAATCAGATAACTAACTTTTGCTCGAATAACTCCCTTAGATGGAATGCTATTAAATCGAATCGGACTAAGTAATGATACACTATCCTCATATCCATAATTAACGATTCCACCCATTTCGATTCGATGCGGTATAGGCCATAAGGTTGAATCGACTGTTATTCCAGGGGAAGTCTCCCAGGTTATTTTTGGACTTAATCCAGCATCCCCTGGGTTAACCCAGTAAATATGCCAGTGGGATTCTAATTGAAAGTGGACAGCGAGAACCCCAGCTCCCTCAGCATTTTCTGATTTGTAATGCAATGAAATGGCCGCGTGAGGGCCATTGATCTCTGGGCTAGAGGCATACAGTGAAATGGGAAAAAGGACAAAGAGTAGTGGCACTAAGAGAGTTTTGAACATGAATGTAATGTACCGAATGATGAGGATGGATTCCATTAAACCTGATTCAGATTTAATCTAATTGAACCTGAATTATAGACTCAAATTTTAAAATCCCTGGACCTGCTGTGATTCACTTTGGACCACGCAAGTTGGTAAAACTACCTTAGCTTGGCAATGTAATCGTAAAAGTGCTGCCTTCGCCAACTTGACTCTTTAATGTCAGGTCACCCCCACTCTTGCGTACCAATTCAAGTGCGATTGATAGGCCCAGCCCCGTTCCTCTGCCCTTTGGTTTGGTTGTAAAAAAAGGAGTGAAAATCTGCTTTTTAATTTCTTCAGAAATACCGGAGCCATCATCCTGAAAGTGTAACAGTATTTTTTTCTCTTTCTCTACTACTTTATCTTCGGCCCAGATGCGCAGCTTGCCTTTTTGCTCCAAGACATCGAGAGCATTAATTATGAGATTGACAAAGACTTGTTCAATTTCATCTCTGTATATGTTACACTTGAAATTTTCCGATACTTCAAGCTTGATCTGAGTTTGGCCCTTCACTTTTGGGGGAATAAAATCAAGGGTTTCCTGAATCAAATCTTTAAGTGTCACCAGGGATAGCCGCTCCTCTTCGCCGCTGCGGGAAAAGACTTTAAGACTATTGGCTATCTTCGAACTCTTTTCCAGGGCTTTACCCATTCTATCGAAAACAAATTCCATTTCACCTAAGTGTGCGGGTAAGTCAGAACTCTGGTCGAGCGTATTGATTTTTTTTGCAAGCTCACCGCCCCCTTCGATACTCATGTTTCGAATAGTAGCGAGGGCGTCCATATCTTTGCGCAAATCAGGAATGATATTGATTAAAAAATTGAGGGGATTATTGATTTCATGAGCCACCCCGGCGGCCATTCGCCCCAATGAAGACAGCTTTTCTGTTTCTTCGGAAAGGGCCATGGCCTTAGCTAACTGATCGGAGATGCTTTGTAATTCTTGGCTGCGTTTTTCGAACGAATGTAACAGATCTCGTTCTCGTTTTTTCAGCAGTTCTACCCGTTCATCACTTTGGGTTTGCTGGGCCCGCAACGCAGTCTTGCCTCTCCAAAAAAGAATGAATAAGCCAATCATCGAAAAGCCAAACAGAAACCACGGTAGGGAATACGAATTCATGTATGAAAAAATAGGGTGACTGTCAGTCACCCTAAGTAGGACTAGACTTCAAAATATGGATTTAGACCTATTTTCTTTTTGCGCCTTTCTTCTTAGCAGGTGCCGATTTTTTCTTGGCGGCTACTTTTTTTGTTCCAGGTTTTTTGCTTTTCACCTGGACCTTTTTGGCCGCTTTGTTTGAAGCTTTCTTGTTCACTTTTTTATTCAGCTTCTTTACGGTTTTTTTACTGCTTTTCTTTGCCACTTTTTTGCTGGCCTTTTTAGCAGCCCTATTGGTGGCAATACTTTTCGCGAGCCGCTTAGGAATCTTCGAAGTCTTTTTCATCGCCTTTTTAGCTGGCTTTTTAATTGGCTTCTTCTTAGCGACTTTCTTCGAGCTTTTGGGCTTTTTCGAAGTATTCCTTTCGGCAATCGGCTGAGGCCAAGCATCGTCAGATTCCGAAGGCTTAGAACTCACTTTTCGAATAGGTTTTGCCTTTTTTGGTTTCATCGGAGGCGCTGGCATATCTTCATCCATCGAATCATTATCATCATCGTCTGAAGATGGTTTCTTTTTAGAAACCTTACCGTTCTCGTCATCGTCTCCATCTTCTGAACCGGCCCCTTCACTCCAAGAATCATTTTCGGCGGCATCGGTTTCGGGCCAATCAGATGCCCCCTCGTCTGCAATATTGGACTCCTCTGGGATATCATTATCCATTTCGGAATCATTGAATGTCTCGTCCATACAATCTCCTCCTCTTAAGATAGCGCGGTGCTTATTCACCGGATTGATGCTGTTTTTTGACTTTCCTTTTTGTTTTACAACTTGCTTCACATTTGGCAAGGCGTCTGTAACACTCTTTTGCCTCGTTCAAAGCGTTGCAAAAATGCAAGTCTGCTTCTTAAACATATAATTTTCACAAATAGCACACTTAAGAATAAAATAAAGTCCCTTTAAATAAAAAAGGCGAATTAACAAAAAAAGGCCCGCCTAGTGGCGGACCCCTTGGGGAGGAGAATCGATTGTGATTTAAGCTTACAAAGTCTAAGCTTAAATGGGTCTGTTTTAACCAGCCATCGCCAATTCTTGGGCTTCTTCCATGGTGCGCAGACTCGCTAAACCTTTTTCCTTGATTTGACGAACCCGCTCCTTGGATAGACCAATGATTTCGCCGATTTCTTCTAAGTTCAGAGCCTCGTAGTGTTCAACTCCGAAATACATGGATAGCACGGTTTTTTCTTGTTCGGTCAAGCGGCTGAGCATTGATTTAACTAAGCCCAGGCGAGATTCAACCGCAACCGATTCATCGGGTGCTTCTGCCTTTTGATCTTCTAAGATATCGATCATGGTAGAGCCGTCTTCACTGTTAATCGGATCAAAAATGGAAGCGTGGCGCATGCCCATCTCCATAATTTTTTCGATTTGACGGGTGGAGTAACCCATCTTTTTGCCCAAGCTTTCAGCATCCACTGTGGTTGCGCCGCCGACCGATTGGCGCATGGGGATGTTGTGTTTGGAGAAACGGCGCAAGATCAATTCTTTTTCAGCCGAGATGCGCACAATGCGGGCTCGTTCGGCGATGGCTCTGGTAATTGCCTGACGAATCCACCACACCGCGTAGGAAATGAATTTCAATTTGCGGTTGATATCGAATCGCTTAGCCGACTCAATCAAGCCGATATTCCCCTCATTTATAAGTTCGGGTAGGGTAAAGCCCTGACCGCGGTACATAAAGGCCACGTTGATCACGAACTTTAGATTGGAGCACACCAATTTATGGGTTGCGCGATCGTCGCCGTCTTTGACCCGACGAAGAATCTCAACCTCTTCGGATTTGGTCAAAAGTGGGTATTTACTAATGTCTTTGATATACTGATAGTAAAGGTCGGCGCCTTCCCAAGAACTCATATAGGGGGTGGCGGATTTTTCGCTCTTCTTCATAAATGATTCCTTTCGGATACCTTGTTGTTATGGACTAATGATAGCCCTTGGAGATTTTGGGTTTGTCACGGATAGGTCACGAGCCTGTTGAGGCTTAGCAACAGTTTGGCTATCGAATCGCCACAATACATAAGTCATTGATTTTAAAGGATTTGAGGCAGACAGCATTAAGCTGCTCGGAGCTTTAAAAAGTTGAGGGTTTATACCCATTTACAAACTCATTTTAGCAAACGCAGCCTGAACTTAGATAAAGCTACGTTGGATTATTGGCTAAAAAAGAGGTAAAGATGTTCGACGACTCCATTTTTAAAGTGTTACGTTCTTCGCGCCAGAATTTGGCAAAAATTTTGGATGAAAGTGACAGAGATACACTGTTAAAAATCCCAGAGGGCATTGGAAATAACATCTTATGGAACATCGGACATATCATTATGGCCCAACAGGGCCTATGCTATTCGGTGGCCAAGCTACCCTTACGTTTTCTGGAAGAAGAACGAGATCTGCTGAAAAAAGGTAGTTCTCCGAAAGATTGGACTGAAGCCTCGAACAATGACAGGCTTCGAGAGACAATTCGCAAGTCCATACTCACTTCCATTGATACACTAGAAAAAGACCTCAAAGCAGATTTGTTTAAGGAGTATGCGGCCTATACCACCAGCTCTGGTGTCACCTTAAATTCTGTGTGGGATGCCGTCGCATTTTCGCTTTTTCATGAAGGTCTACATATGCAAGCCATCAGAGGCATCCAGCGGGCAGCGTCCAAACATTAAATACTGGGAACATAAAGGTCCCGTCGACCGATTTATTGTTGCTGCAGCTCAGCAGCTGCATTGCCCAATTTTAAGCGCAGATACTGTAATACAAACATTTTATCCTGATACAATCTGCTATTGATAACTCTGCTAGAAGATCGCCCAGTGTTATTCGAGAGATTACAATAAGTGCTTCAGATAGAGTCGCAATTTTAATTTCCAAAAAGGCCTGCATGTTCAAGCCATTAAAAGAATCCACTTGGGAGCGTCCAAAATTAGGGTCGAGGGTAGAAACTCCGCGGCCTTTCAGGGGAGTAAAAGAAGCAAAAGAAGAAAAATTCTCCATCAACTTGTCCGTGCTTCGTGAAATTGGGGCGAAATCATAGGATTCTGTCAGAAAAGGCCTCAATTATTACAGCTCGTGCATGCCGAAGGCCAAGCACGATTGCTAAGTTCTGCGGGCTTTTAGGCAAGGTCTTGCTGCGGCTTAAGGTGTTGCCATGAAAATAACTGAAACTGATAGACAAATACTGAATTGATTGCTCGTACCAGGAGTGTCCTGTGAATTATGTAGAACTGATCGCCGAAGAGAATAAACTCAAGTCCCAGCAAGTGCTCAATACATTGACTCTGTTCGATCAGGGTTCAACTGTCCCTTTCATCGCGCGTTATCGCAAAGAGGCCACCGGCGTCTTAGATGAAACTATGCTACGTCATATTGAAGAGCGCTATCAGTATCTCAAGGAGTTAAGTGATCGGCAAGCCACAGTACTAAAGAGTATTGAAGAACAAGGCAAGATGACTCCCGAACTGCGACAGAAAATTGAAACCTGTCGGGATAAAACCATTTTAGAAGATTTGTATCTCCCCTTCAAACCCAAACGCCGCACCCGGGCTATGATCGCTCGCGAGGCTGGCTTAGAGCCATTGGCGAGACTGTTACAATCACAAGAAGCCAATGAAAAGACTTTGTTGGAACAGGCAGCCGCCTATGTTACTAGTGAAAATGGTTTGAAGGATGCACAAGCTGCGGTAGATGGCGCCTTGGATATATTGGCAGAAGAGTTGTCTGAAGATGCCGAAGTGCGCTCGCATGTGCGTGAAGCCAGCTTAAAGCAGGGAGTGTATCGCTCCGAAGCGCGCAAAGAGTATAAAGACTCAGGCAAGCGCAGCAAGTTTGAAATGTATTACGATTTCAAAGAGAAAATTTCTGTTATGCCTTCCCATCGCATCCTAGCCATTCGTCGCGGCGAAAAAGAAGATGTACTCAAAACAGAACTGATTGTTGATACAGATGCCATTTTGGGCTGGCTAGCTTTTCGAAGCATAAAAGAAAATTCGCCATACCGAAACGATCTGGAGCGTATGGTCAAAGACTGTTACGATCGCCTTTTGATGCCGTCGATTGAAACTGAAGTTCGGCTATGGCTAAAAGAAAAAGCGGAGGCCGAAGCCTTCGTGGTTTTTGGTTCAAATCTAGAGAATGTGGTACTGGCTCCTCCGGCAGGCCCCAAGGTGGTGATGGGAGTCGATCCCGGTTTCCGTACCGGAACAAAAATTGCCCTGGTCGATTCTACCGGAAAATATTTAGAACATCGAACCATTCATCCCCTGCCCCCGCAGAATGAGGTGGAGGCTTCTAAAACCATCTTTCTAGCAATGGTTGAAAGCTTTAAAGTTGAGGTTGTCGCCATCGGTAATGGTACAGCATCGCGAGAAATCGATCAATTAATTGTGGAATGGCTAAAAACTTTAGAAAATCCCCCTATTAAGCTGGTGGTCAGCGAAGCGGGAGCCTCGGTTTATTCGGCCTCTCCCCTGGCCGTCAAAGAATTTCCCAATCTCGATGTTACCATCCGCAGTGCCATCTCTATCGCCCGGCGAATTCAAGATCCTCTGGCTGAATTGGTTAAAATTGATCCCAAGAGTATCGGTGTCGGGCAGTATCAGCACGACGTGAATCAAAGCGACTTGAAACGGAAATTAGAGCAGATTGTCGAAAGTTGCGTGAACCGAGTGGGTGTGGATGTAAACACAGCTTCAGAAGCATTATTGTCGTATGTAGCGGGAATCAATAAATCCCTGGCTAAAAATATAGTGGAACACCGAAACCAGCATGGACGCTTTCCCAATCGGTCGAGCCTGGTGAAAGTGCCCCTCTTTGGCCCCAAAGCCTTTGAGCAAGCCGCCGGATTTTTGCGCGTCCATAGTTCAGATAATCCTTTGGATACATCAGCCGTACATCCTGAACGCTACGAATTAGTCAAAAAAATCGTGGCCGAACTAGGTGTAACTCTTTCAGAATTGATCGGCAACAAAGAGACAGTTGCAAAGATTGATATGAACAAATTTGTTTCCGATGACGTGGGCTTACCGACTTTAAGCGATATAGTCGCAGAATTAGAAAAACCAAATCGGGACCCCCGCAGTGAATTTCGATATGCCACCTTTGATGCCAAGGTGACTGAACTAAAAGATCTGCAAGCGGGAATGTGGATGGAAGGCGTTGTGACTAATGTCACTAATTTTGGCGCTTTTGTAGACATCGGTGTACATCAAGATGGACTGGTTCACATCTCAGAATTGGCAGACAGTTTTGTAAAAGATGCTAAAACCGTGGTCGCGCCTGGTATGATTGTAAAGGTGCGGGTGCTGGAAGTCGATGGAACACAGAAACGTATCTCCCTTTCGATGAAACAAGAATCCTCCCAAGGGACCGGCCAAGAGCGCGGCTCGCGAGGTGAAGGCGAACAAGGCGAGGGGAGAGATAATCGAGATAGTAGAGATAACAGAGACAATAGAAACAGTGGTGGCAATCGCGGCGGACGAGGTGGGGGAGATCGATACAATCGAGGCCCCCGTGGCGAAGGGGAACGCGGCAACGAGCGCAATGACCGGGACGGACGCCAAAATGGTGGACGCAATCAAGGCGACAGATCTAACCAAGGGGCTCCCAGACCTCCTCAGAAAAAACCGGCGACAGTGGAACAGTTGCTCAACAAGTTCGATTCCAAAGGCAAGGAAAAGACCAACAACGTCAAACTTCCTATTTCACTGAAATCAATTATGCGCTCGGGGCGCTAAGAGACTTGTAGATCTCTTTGATTTTGCCCCAGGTGATGTGATTTACGGCAGATGTTGAAATATTGCTAATATATCACTAAAAATTTTAGTGATATATTGATCAAGCTCAGCTACTCCGATTCCAAAATCTTTTTATAACCAGCCATGGCTTGCTGCTCCTTCTTTTCCAACTTCGGAAATTCCAAAGGCAGCTTCTCTAAAGTATCCACAAGAATCTCAGCAACTATTAACCGCATATAGGGTTTATTATCTGCCGGAATCGCGTACCAAGGTGCCCAAGGTCGTGATGTTTCATGTAACACATCTTCATAAGCCTTCAAATATTGAGGCCGTAATTTCCGTTCGGTTAAATCATCGGGCATAAACTTCCAATTCTTGGCCGGGTTTTCTAAGCGGCTTAAGAGACGCTTGCCCTGTTCTTCCTTCGATATATTCAACCAAAACTTCAGTATAACAGTGCCGTTGCGCTCCAGATGGCGCTCATGATCCCGTATTGATTCCATCCGCTGTTTCCAAAATTTTTTGTCTGCTTTGCTATCAGGAAGATTTTGCGCGTCCAAATATTCGGGATGAACGCGAACAACAAGAACTTCTTCATAGTAGCTGCGGTTATAAATTCCTATTCGGCCTCGCTCGGGTAAATCGCATGCGGTTCTCCAGAGAAAATCATGATCGAGTTCCTCTTTGGAAGGTTGTTTGAAATTATGCACCTGGCAACCAGCAGGGTTGATTTTGCCGAATACAGCCCGAATAGTGCTATCCTTACCTGCTGCGTCGATGGCTTGAAAAATGCACAAAATTGAATATTTGTTCTGAGCGTAGAGTACTTGTTGAAGTTTATCAAGAGGAGTTACAGAAGCGGCGAGTAGAGCTTCGCATTCATCCTTATCCGGCATTTTACCCGGTACAGATGTGGGAAACTTCCCAATTTTAAGCTTTCCAGAAAAAGGAACGCGAAAATTCTGGCTTTGCTTGGGCAATTTCATAAAAACACACCTTTCCAAGAAGTTCAAGAGCCAAAAGAGAGATCTTGTGCTCTATTTAATTTAATAAGCCTCTTTTTGCTTCTATTGCCAATTCTAAATGAAAAGGCATCGGCTGATTGACTGCAAGTAAAAGTTTTGCGCTAAGAAGGACATTGAGAAACTCGAATACTGATTTTATTGGCTGATTCAACAGAAAGGCTTGGGTATAATTAGGAATCTATTGGGTAGAATAAACAAAAAGAAAAAATTAAAATGGCCTATGCTAAGTATGATAATGAGATAGTTTTTAAAAGGAGTAGGAGGCTTAACATGTTGCGCACTTTGTTTTTTACGGGAGCCTGTGTAACTCTCTTGGCCTGTGGACCCAAGGTGGTGAGCTTGGGCGGAAGCTATTACGACATCGAATGCCGAGGAGATAAAAACAAATGTCTCACTAAGGCTCAATCTATTTGTGGTGAAGATGGGTATAAAGTCCTGTCCAAAAGCAAGGGAGATCCTGATTTATACAGTTCCTCCTCTCGGGCGGGAATGGGAAAAAAACCAGAACGTTACAAGCTCAGTATAAACTGTAAGTCTGAATTTTAATGTACTCCAGTGTATTCGTATCGGAAATACAATACAGAATGGAATTTGGAGAAAATGGTTTTCAACGTTTTCAATTTTGAGCTGTTTGACCGATAAAACCAACCAATGACCACTGGTTAATTCAACGCGCTGCTAATACGACTAGATTCTAGCTATGAAAAAAATGCTCCCCTTTCTTTTAATCGCTCTTAGTATATGGCTCGCTGCTCATTGGGTTATTTTTGTTTATCTCCGTGAATTAGCCTTTCCTTCTTTCATTACAGCTGTTGGTCTGTTATTACTGGCATTATCCTTTCCCCTGGCCCGAATTTTGGAAGCCAAGCAACAGCATCGTTGGGCAATCCCTTTGAATTGGCTGGGTAATTATTGGATGGGCTTGGGGATGTATCTCTTCTTCTGGCTCTCTGCCACAGGAGTCTTAAGGTGGCTCTTAGTCACTCTTTTACAGCAATCAGTTCTTGATGAATGGCTACTCTGGGGTGGATTGATGGGTGCCCTTGTCTGTTTTGGCATTGCCGTGCTGCAAGGCTTCTATAGACCGCGAGTGAAGCAGTATACAATTGACCACAGCGCTCGCCACCAAATGGGAAAACAGATGCGCATTGTGCAACTATCTGATATTCATCTCGGATATATTTTGGGCAGCAATTATTTAGATACAATTGTGAAATCAGTACAAGCTCTCAATCCTGATCTAATTGTGATAACAGG
>JBBQAD010000290.1:0-5228 GCA_038315885.1 Fibrobacteria bacterium
GCTTGTCCGGTGGCTTTTCCTTCACCCGAAATCTTGGTCTTCTCTTTGAGTACATATCCAAAAATGTCTCGGGGAGCTTTATTTGTATCTGTAATGATAACCCGAACTCCCCACAGCTTATCGTCTTTATAAGCTAAAATGATCTCTTGTTTCAAACCCTGGTCGTCAACAAACATGCGTAGCAGATTTCCATTGGCGAGTTGACTAAAAAATTTTGGATACATTTGGATAGCCTCAATGCGGTAGCTTCCCCACGCCAAGTTAAAGGTTCCGAGATAGCCCTGTCTTCCCGGAATGATCACATTCGAGTCTTCTTTTGAGCTGTGCATTCCAAGGGCGCTATTCATACCATTCTGGGTTAAGGTTGCCGCAGTAATACCCATTTCTTCACTTGATGATTTCGCATGCAAGGCTTGGGCCTTAGCTTCAGGCAAGCCGGATAATGTGGGTGAAAAGCGAAATGCTGAATCGAAACTGGCAAGGGCTGAATCATACTCACCGCCTTGACTGTAGGCTTTACCGACAGCCATCCACAAACTTCCGTTTTGTCTATCTGACTCTAATACTGGTTTCAAGGCTGCCAAGGCAGCAGCGGCAGCCGCTTTAGCCACCGGTGTTACAGTCACATGTTTCGTAATTTTCTTAATCTCCACTCGGGATGGCTTGCGGCCCAAAGTCTCTAAGGCTTGTCGATACTCACGATTGAGCGGATACTTCTCAATCAACTGTTTATACTGGCTCTCTGCCCGCTTCAAGCTGCCTTGGGCTTCAAATAAATAGCCGCGCACCAGTTCCAGTTCGTTACTCTGTTTTCCCTCAGTGCGCGCCAGGTCGACTGCCGTTAAGGCGTCCTCATCTTTTCCCTGCTTATATAAAATGATGGCCAGTAAATCGTAAGGTGCGGGATTTCTGCCTTTATACAAAGAAATAGCCGTTCGAAAAAAGTGGTCCGCTTGCTTCAGATCCCCTTTTTGCAGATAATATTTACCGAGATACACATAAGGCTCAGCATATTGGGGAGAGACATCAATCGCCAGGCGAAATTGTTGCACAGCATCATCTCTTTTATTGCAGCGCCATAGATACTGTCCATAAGCGAAGTGTACCACCGGATTGCTAGCGTCGATTTCCAAGGCCTGTTTATGAAGTTGTAAAGCTTCGAGTGAATCATTCCGGGAAGCATCCCAACGATTTTGGCGAAGTATGGCTGCCTCTGTATAACCAGGTAAAAAATCAGGTTTACTGCGAATCAGGGCTTCAAGATTGGCTAGGGCCTGGTTGATTTCTCCTTCGCGTCGATAATCCAGGCTGCGTGCATATAGTCGAGTCGTTGTTTCATCTAAGGATTGAATTCGGTCGCTGAAATTGGTTGCCCGACCAATGGGAATGCGCGTATCAGTTGATAAGCCAAAGGGAACAGCCTCTAGTGTTACCATTCCCACCGAAAAGCGACTCATCACCTTTTTGGTTGCGATAAAAACCAAAACTCCCGCTGCGGCTAATAGCAGAATGCCCGAAAGCCATTTTTTCCAAGCTTGCATGGCGCAAAGGTAAATTCCTGCGCTTGCCTAGGCTATGCTGGCGAATTGAAAGGGATGCTCACTGTGAAAGAGACTTATTGTTACCCAGGCGAACCTTGCCGCCCAGGAAATCGGCATAAGCTGCCTGGATTCCTTCAGCCAGTCCAATCTTCGGTTTCCAACCTAAGGCCCGAATTTTGGAGGAATCCACCCATTTTCTTAAAGGCCCATCGGGCTTACTGAGATCGAATTCCAAACGGCCATGAAAGCCAACCGTTTTGGCAATCAGTGCGGCTAATTCGGCGATACTGATTTCTTCGCTGCTGCCGATGTTTACAATATCAAGATCGTTATACTCTTTCATTAACAAGATACAGGCTTCGGCCAAATCATCTACATACAAAAATTCCCGCTTGGCCTTTCCTGAGCCCCACACGGTGTAACTCTCTTGCCTGTTTTCGGCAGCTTCGTGAAATTTACGGATGAGGGCTGGCATTACATGAGCGTTCATGCGGTCGTAATTGTCGTTGGGTCCATATAAATTGGTGGGCTGGCAGGCGATAAAGTTACAACCGTATTGTCTTCTGTAACTCTGACACATCTTGATGCCTGCAATTTTGGCTACCGCATAAGGCTCATTGGTCGGCTCCAAAGGGCCGCTCAACAAGTGTTCTTCTAGCATCGGCTGTGGCGCATCCTTAGGATAAATACAGGAGCTTCCCAAAAACAAAAGTTTTTTTACTTTATGTTTATAAGCCGAATGAATCACATTGTTTTGAATTGCCAGATTGCTATAGATAAATTCTGCCGGGTAGGTATCATTGGCATGAATGCCTCCCACTTTTGCTGCCGCAAGTATTACATATTCGGGCTTTTCTCGAGCGAAGAATCCCTCCACTTCCATTTGACGGGTCAGATTCACCTCTTGCCGGGTGGGAGCAAAAATTCGAGTGTATCCATGCTGTTCAAGCCGGCGTTTGATGGCACTGCCCACCATTCCACGCGACCCTGCAACCCATATTTTTGAGGAACTATGCATGATATTCTGCTCCCCTATTGTGATTTTATCGGGTGCGGGGAGTCAAGTAAAAAGTGGCTTGACCTGTTTCGAAAGCGAATATCAGGCGCTTGGGAGTCTGCGCCAAGATCAGGCTAGCGCCTTATTCTACCGTACTGTAGGGCAATAACTTGTCTTTCGATTCTTTTGAGCGCAGTAATTTTTTTAGGGACTTGTTTTTGATCTGCCGCACGCGCTCACGGGTCAGTTTGAGTTCACGTCCGATTTCATCTAATGTGAATTCTCGCGAATAGTTCAATCCGTAATACATACGAATCACTTTTTCTTCTCGCTCGCTCATCTTGCCTAAGAGTTCATCAATGCTTCTCTGCAAGTCAGCTTTTTCTGTATCGGGTCCCTGAGAGGCCTCAGAACCGAGCAGATCCATCAAGCAAGATACGGGATCTCGTTGGCCATCATCTGAACTGGGTGAATCGAGTGATACATCGACAATTTTTTCCATCACCTCTGCGATTTCGCGTTCATAAGGTTGAAATTCATCTTGTTGGATGGTGAGCTGATAGTCACCATGATTTTTAACGAGAGCCTTACGAAAGCGTGAAACCAAGGCCAATTTATTAGGCGGAATGCGAACACTGCCAACCTGATCGAATAAGGCTTTCTGAATTGACTGGCGAATCCACCAGACCGCATAGGAGATAAATTTGACTTCGCGAGTGGGGTCGAAGCGTTTGGCTCCTTTGTAAAGCCCCAAGTTCCCCTCATTGATCAGTTCCAATAAGGTCAAGCCCCGCCCTTGATAGCGACGCGCAATCGAAACCACAAAACGCAGATTGCCAACGATTAGCTTATGTAATGCGCGTTTGTCGCCCTGTTGAACTTTGCGAACGAGGATTTCCTCTTCCTCCAAAGTCAAAACCGGATAGCGACTTATATCGCGAAAATAAAGGCTTTCGCTCACTTCAGCCAAGGCCCACGTCCTTATGCCCTTACAATTTTAATTCTTCAGGTCTGTCCAAACCCGGCTGTCGAAGAGGGAAGCATGCGACAAGCAATGGCTAAGATAGCCCGCTTTTTCAAAAGTGCCTCACCTTTCTTGAAGGACGAGAAAGGAGTTAGCGCTGTTTTAGTAACCAGTTGCCTATTTTTGGATGCTCCAAGTGTTGGCTAAAGATCTGAAGTTCTGTAACTAAAGAATTCAGCCTAATTTTCGCCTTAACAACAAAAAATGCGGCAAAGAGTTTCACCCCAATTTCACCCCATTTACAATATGACAGTGTTAAAAAGGTTTTATGAGAGGATCGAAATGCATTAAAATTTTTTGATAACCTAAGCTTATGCAGGGGGCATTTCTTGATCATTGGCCAATATGCTGTGGCTAAACTTATCCCGTTTTCTATGAGGTTTTATGCTTAACCCTGTTTCTAGGCTACTTCTATCTGTCACACTGTTTCTTTCTTTCTTTTCGTCCAACTCTCGTGCTGCGATGGGTGGCCTAAATATGACTAGTCGAGGATTTGTGGCTGTCGCACAGAAGGAGTTTACGGTTTTTCTTTCATGGCGATATTTGGTGCAAGACGATTCAAATACCAGCTTTAATATTTACCGAGCGAAGAGTGGGGAGGCTGCTAAAAAAATAGCCAGCGTCACTAGCACTACTACCTACAAAGATATGCCAGGAGTGGGAACCTTTCAGTATTACATTGAAGTCATTGCAGGAAAGCTTTCTGGACAGAAGTCCAATTCATTTGAAGTTGTAACAAACGCAAAAGGTCAAGATTGGGTGACTTTATTTCCAGGTACCAAAGGCAAAAGGGTGCAGCTTGGCAATGCACAATTTGCCGATACCGACGGAGATGGAGAACTTGAGTTTGTTACCTGGAACCCCCGTTCAAATGGATTCTGGCCTAGCCCGCTGCCTGATGGAAAAACCTTTGAGGTTCAGGTATATGAAATGTTTGAAGGGAATGGACCCCGTTGGTCCTTTAATACGGGTTGCGGACCAAATGGTACTCCTTACAACCATCATACAGCCTTTCATCCTGTTGCATTTGATATCGACGGCGATTATAAGGCTGAAATTATTACTAAAACCAGCGATGGAAATTATACAGTTCTTAAAGATAAGGGTAACAGTTATACGGTAATGGGAAAAATCCCTGGATCTAAGTGGTACAATGCCTTCGCCGATCTGGGAGGGAAGTATTACGCCTTTTTGGATATGAAAGAAAATACTATCGCTTATGAGTGGAACGGAAAAGGTGAATTTGTTAAGCAATGGACAAGTACGGGAGCGGATAGCAAAGACAGTCATAGCCAACTGATCTTTGATTTTGATGGAGATGGCCGCGACGAGTTTGCCAACTGTTACTATGTGCATGATGATGATGGAAAATTACTTTGGAGTGGGCAAAATTCATTTAGTGGTGGAATGGGTTCTGTAATGGAAGTTAGTGATGCAGATCCAAATAATCCTGGCTATGAAGTTTTGATGACGATTGAAAATGCCGATATGAAGAAGCCAGCCCACTTTGCCTTATTTGATGCTAAAACAGGTAAACAACTGTGGGCAAAAAAGTCAAAAGTATGTGGGGATATACAGGTCGCCTTTTTCGCTAAAGTTCATGATGGGCCCGGCTTGGATGTGGTTGCCACTGATTGTGGGCATCACCCCGAAGCTGGACTCGGTA
>JBBQAD010000072.1:0-10294 GCA_038315885.1 Fibrobacteria bacterium
GAATTGCAAAGGGACTAAGACTTCGATTCAGGCTGGATATAGTCGGGTAACATGTGTTTGCGAAAATAGCGGGGGGCATTTCCAATGGTTTTTCGGAATTGAGTCGAAAAGGCAAAGGGGTTTTCATAGCCTAATTCATAGGCTATGCTTTTGATGGACATGGTGCTGTGTTTAAGCATGTCGGCGGCCAAATGCATCTTGATTCCGCGAAAATATTTTTGTGGTGAGACCCCAAACTGCTGTTGAAAAGCTCTGAACAAGCTAGGCACACTGACCTTGGCCACTTTTGCCATTGACTCGACAGACAGCACCTCTTTGACATTTTGGTTCATAAAATTGACCGCTTCACGCAGTCCCAAGGGCCATTTTTCAGCAGAGGACCAAAGCGAACATTGTAACAATAAGCGATACATTATTGCTGCGAGCTTTATAGAGAATTGTGCTTCTCGGGTACTGACTAGGGCCATCACTTCCCGTTGGTATTGGACAAAGCCGCGGATGTTTCCACAGTGAATTACCGGAGTATCACTCAGCCCGGTCATGTCAACCAAAACTTGTAGATTGGCCCCATGCATATTGATAAATCGTTTATGCAAAAATCCGGCCGGACCGGTTTCATAACGGTGTCCATGCCCAGGTAATTTAAGGAAGGCTGAGCCGGCTTCCACTGTATACGTGCGTCCTTTAAAAGTGTAACTGACATTTCCGGCAGTGACCAATTCAATTCCAAGCGAGGAATATTCTTCTCTTGCGAAACCCGCTCCCTTCTGCCATCTTGAAAATCCGGTCTTGGCAAATTGCAGCGGAAAGGAAATTTCGACCGTAGGATCAGGCGGAGCAATCCAAGAACGCTCCAAGGACTGACCCGTTTGATGATAGAAACCCGCTTTGCGAATGGACTCTTTGAATGCAATCATTTGGTAGACTTGAAGAGAATAGCCTTTTTTGAAGGGGACTTTTCTTTTGTCCGACTTGAATTTAGCTCAACTAAACTCAATTATACTCAAAGAGAATAGTTACAACTCAACAATTTCTTGCTTTTGAATAAGGTTATTGCAAATTGTTGGAGCACCCCGAGGGATGCCTAAACGCAATTTAGTGTTTTAGTTTTGCGCAATGATACAACTAAGTTTACAATAGCCACGAAGGACTCTAAGAAAAATTTAAATCATTGCATCTATGACATTGGGGAATAGGATGAAAGCACTTGCGACTGTAAGCATGCTGAATATGGATTGTCTGGTCTAATTATACCGCGACCATTCCCCCAGTCAGTAACTGGAGAATTTAACTAGCCAGATACACCGCCGCTTTAATTGGCAGAGCTCCATTATCCAACGACAAAAATTTGGCTGCCTTCTGTCCCAAACCCCGCTCCATCGCCTTTTCTAACGCAGCCTCTCCAACCAGCAGGCAAGCCTTGCTGATCTTACCTACTTCGCTAGTACCATTTTCTAAATCAATACTCTCTATATCAGTATCTTCTTTTAAATCGGTTTCGTTCGCAGTCGCATCGCCTGCAAAAGCCAAAGCCAAATTTCGTCCAATGCGCTCATACAATTCAACAGAGTCTTTTAACGTCCCCAAACGCTCGCCATAGGGCGGATTAGAAACCATCGTTATCGGCTTACCCTCTTGAACCAGCGGGCTTTTCATGGCTTGAGCGAAGTCAGCTTGGCGCAGTGTAACAGCTTGTTCCCAACCGCAATGCCGCAAATTTTCTCGCGCTGCTGCCAGGGCTTTTCCCGATAGGTCACTACCGAAAATGAGATCATCGGGAAGCTCTACACGTTTAGCATCCACCTCGGCCTTAACGCGTTTCCAAACTTCTTCTTCATAATCGGGCAAATGCTCAAAACCCTGTTCGCTGCGAAAGTAACCAGGCGCAGTATTGCTGGCCATCAGGGCTGCTTCAATCAAGAATGTACCGCTGCCACAAAATGGGTCGATAAGGGGAGTCGTACCATCCCATTCTAAATACTGTAACACAGCCACAGCCAGATTTTCTTTTAAAGGTGCTTCAACAGCATGTTCACGATAGCCGCGCCGATGCATCACTCCTTTGGAGTAATACAGTGATATCGTAGCTTCATTTTCATAGAGATGAATGTCTAACTGAATTTGGGGGTCGTCTTTATCGACATTGGGACGCTCACCACATTTTTCCCGGATTCTGTCTACGATGGCATCTTTGAATTTCAATCCAGCATATTGGCTATGAGTGATGGCGGCAGAATGCACTCGCGATGAAATTTTAAAGGTTCGTGTGGGCCCGATGATATGTTCCCAGGCCATAGCTTTGGCACTGTTATACAATTGTTCTTCGCCTTCGCAGCGAAAGCGGGTGAGAGGGCGCAAGACTCGGCTGGCGATGCGCGAAGTATAAACTAGGCGATACACTTCTTCTTGAGTCAGATCGACATGCACTCCCAAACCTCTGCGTTTACCGTTGGGAAAGCCTAACGCAGCTAATTCTCGATTGAGCAGGCCATCTAAATGTTTGGGGCAAGCGACAAAGAATTGCGCGCGTTTTTGTTCGGGTGCAGCTTCCTGAGTTTTTTCCATGGCCTGCGAAAGGTAACTAAGAAGGGCTGCTTGGGGTAAGGTTCGTGAAGTTCAATATGAGATGTTTAAGCATAGGGCTGAGTTATTTTACGTTTTTCTGTTGAAGTGTTGAAGTATTGGTAGTGAATCTCCCAAATGTTTCTGGAAGTTCCTCTTTACCCTTTTGGCCGAATTCAACCAGGCCGTATGAGCCCGGAGAGGGACGAGTAAATATTTCTGAATCTCGAACATAGGCATTGATTTGACTGCCAAGTGAGCGAATGGAATTTGGAGAAACATCCTTTCCTAGACTTTGGAGAATTGATTTAAGATGCATTGGTTTCTTCTTTTTTCTTAAAAAGTCCCGAATTTCTGTCATTACATTTGATCGTAAGTTGACCTGTTTGAGCCTTTCTGCATCTTTAGGAAAAAGCATTAACACCTCTGTATATGCCTCCAATTGAGTTCGTGCTGTCTGAAGTCTGTGTTCTAGATCAAAAATTTCTTTTTCTTTGATTTTGATCTTTTTCTCGAGGTCTATTTTTGCTCGAACCATTTTCCTACCTTTCACCAAACGTTTCAGAAAGTAAATATTTTAAGCAAAAGGAGAGATAAGTAGTGAAAAATTCCTTTCCTGAAAGTAGTGAAAATTCAAATCTGGTCTTTGAAAAGATAAAGAAACTTGGTAACAAAGGGATTGAATATTGGTCTGCCCGCGAATTGCAAATAGCCCTTGGCTATGTGGCCTGGAGTAATTTTCAGTCTGCAGTAAATCGAGCAATCAAGAATTTGGATGAAATCAATGGTCTCAGAACAGACCATTTTGTTGCCGGCATTAAAATGGTTACCCTAGGGAGTGACTCTGAGAGAGAAGTAGAGGATATTTTACTCTCTCGTTTTGCCTGCTATTTAATCACTCTAAATGCCGATCCTAAAAATCGTGCAGTAGCCTTGGCAAAATCCTATTTCGCAGTACAAACAAGAAGAACTGAAATAGCAGATGAGAACAATGAGCAGATTAAAGATCCAATTGATGCTGGGAAAAGAATCTTTTTGCGAGAACAACTCCGTGAACATAACAAAGCACTCGCCTCGGCGGCAAAAAATGCGGGAGTCAACACACCCTTTGAATACGCGATTTTTCAGGATGCGGGTTACAAAGGACTCTATGGGGGCCTAGGAAATAAAGAGATACACAAGTTGAAGGGACTAAAAAAGACACAACAAATTATTGATCATATGGGAACCACAGAATTGGCAGCAAACTTATTTCGAGCAACTCAGACAGAAGAAAAGATTCGAAGAGAAGCAATCAAAGGGAAAATTCAGGCTAATAGTGCTCACAAAGAAATTGGCATGAAGGTCAGAAAAACAATTGAAGAAATTGGTGGAACTATGCCTGAGAAGCTTCCCGCTGAACCTTCTATAAAAAAGGAACTCCCTAAGCTTGCCAACAAAAAGCGGTTATAGCCCATAAACCATCGTATTGGGTTTATCCCGGCATGACCCAGGCATGAAGTTTGGCCTCCAAAAGTGTTATCTGACAGGAATTCAGCTTCCAATCGCCTAATTAGTCTAAGAACGATTTATTTTTAGGGCTCCCCGTGAAGGAGATTGAAATGCCAGAACATTCGCCCAAGCTAAAAAAATCATCAATTTGGGCACGGCTTGCCAGTTTTTATGCTCGCCTCTCTTATGAAAAGCCCTGGCTACCGCTTTTAGTTTTAGCCCTGTTTACCGCTTTTAGCCTCTATCTCGGGCAAAAATTGAAAATCGATACTAACCTGCGAGTGTTACTCCCCAAGGATACGCCTTCTGTACAGGCTTTGTTGGAAGCCGAACATCGTAAGGGCTCCACCGATCTCTTTACGATTGCCATTCAAGATCCATCACCCGAAGTGGTCGCTAGGCTTCAACAAATATTTCAGGACAGCATTCGAACCTGGGAAGAAACGGTTTGGGCTCAAAGCAGTCAAGAGAAGGAGTATTTCGCCAAGCGAGCCCTGCTGTATTTTCCGGTTTCTCAATTAGTCGATCTTAAAAAACGTTTGGAAAACATGGTGGCAGGGGAGTTCCAGAACTCCAATCCCTTTTTGGTGAGTCTATTGGATGATTTGGATGAACCCGATGACGCTCAGCCCAAAGAAAAGGGTCTGGAGGGTTGGCCCGACATGGAGGCGCTGAAGAAGGAAGGTTTGCCTCCCGACATTCTGGCGAGCTTAAAAAAAGAATTACAGAAAGGACAGCAAAATAAATCTCAATCTCAAGCCAGTGAAAATGAAGGAAGTGATATATCGTCGAATAACAGTACAACAAATTCTGCCGGTGTTACAAAGGAATCTAGTGGAGCGGAAGAACAAGAAGTCCCGGCGCCTCTCCTTCCGGATTCATTATCCGATAGGCTCATGGGATGGCATGGTGCGCGCAATGCTTGGGTGGGAGTGGTACTCTCGCAGCTAAACCAACCCTCTACGGATGCAGATTTTGCAAAAGCAATCTATGAGCGGGGTGAGGCCTTAATCGAAAGAGTTCAAGCTTCAGGTGAATATCCTAACGCAAAAATAGTGGTCGCGGGGGCCTATCGAAACTTTCGTGAAATTAAAGAAATCGGACATGATATCGTTGTAGCGGGAACCATATCACTGAGTTTAATGATGGCACTGCTCTTTTTCTTTTTGAGAAGACCTCTACCGCTTTTACTGATTAACATTCCGCTCTTTGCCGCTATGGCTTGGACCACAGCCGCCGCTTATTTAATGTATCAGCGGCTAACCTTGCTGACCGCTTTTATTCTAGCCCTGATTTTAGGCCTGGGTATTGAGTATACCATTCACCTGTATTCGCGCTGGGCTGAAGAAAGTCGCAAGGGTTTGAGCCCCATTGATGCGATGACAGCGGCGCTTATCGGAACAGGCCGCGCTCTGCTCTCTGGAGCGGCTACCAATATTGTCGCCATGCTCAGCTTGCAAGCCGGTCATTTTCAGGGTTTTCGCGAATACGGTGTTATAGTCAGTGCAGGTATCGGTCTTTGTCTTATGTCAACGTGGCTGATGATTCCTCCCACCTTCTTTTTGTTTCAACGCTTGGGTGATGTAGTCAATCGTCATTTGGGTGGACCCCGCTGGTTTCGTTCAACGGTCGAATGGTTTATGCCGGGTTCGGGTGAAATCCAAGGTGGTAAACTGATCCCCTATTTGAATATTCCCAATCAGACTTGGGCCTGGGTCGGCGGCTTGGTTGCGGTTGCAACGATTGCGTTGTCTTTCGCTCCACCAGTACAATTTGAAAATGATTTTCGTAATCTGCGTGGCAAGTCAACCGGTGCCGGTATCAGCTATGGTCGAGCAGTCGGAGCTGGAAAAAACACCTCGCCGGCTGTTATTCTGGGCAAGGATGAAAAACAGATGCGTGTTATTCACGACAGTCTGGCTTTGCGTTCGGGTCGTCCTGAAGACAGCATGATGGTCAGCTTTGTTACTCTGCAATCCTTTATTCCTCCACAAGAGAAGCAAGCCGATCGAATGGAGATCATTAAGGGAATTGATTCCTTATTATCAACTCGAGCCCTAGCAGAACGCCAGGGAGAAACTGGGGAACGTCTGGCCTTATTAAAACAGTATACCACTCCCTCCTTTATCTTGCAGGATTCTTTACCTGGTTGGGCCAAACGATTTTTGGGTGAAGCTGATGGCAATGTAGGCCGGATTGGCTACATCTATGCAGAAATGCGTGAAAGTGATGCAGTCGAAAGTTCCAAATTCCAGAAAGGGTTTTCTGAGCTAGAGGCTGATGGCGAAAAGGTTCCGGTAGCTTCCACAGGCTTTATTTATGCTGATGTAGTCAATATGGTAAAAAATGATGGTTTACGACTTGCAATTATAACATTTCTTCTGCTTATCATAATCGTTTACATCGATATGCGTGATTGGCGGGGCGTATTGGTGGTGGTTGGATTTATTTCTCTGTCTGCCTGGTGGACCTATTGTCTTATGGGCCTAATCGGACTGAAGCTGGGAATGTTTAACTTGGTGGTTTTGCCGACTTTACTTTCAGTATCAGTTGATTCGGTTATCCATTTGTATCACCGGCGTCTTGAACTGGGAGCCGGTAAAATCAGCGAATTACTTTCGACCACAGGCTCTGCGGTGTTAGCTGGAACCCTGAACAATGCCTTCGGCTTTATGGGCCTGTGTTTTGTGGATCATAAAGGCATGCAGACCATTGGCTTGCTAGCAACCTTGGGCATCGGTACAGGATTGCTGTTGTTGTTTACATTGATACCGGTAACGATTGAATGGCTCTGCCCGAAGGAGCCCCAGCTTGGGCTTGGTGGGGAGTAGATAAGGGGTTGCGAAAGGGGATTTGATCCCCTAAAAAAAACCTGTTATTCTTAGTAGTTGATTTACGGACTTCAAAAATGTACAATTATTGTACAATTAATGTACAAGATGGGAAGTCGTATGAAAACAGCTTCTTTTAGCGATTTTCGTAAGAATGCAGCCGCTTTTTTTGATTCAGTGGAACAAGGAGACGTCATCCGGGTGCTTCGACATGGTCGCGCCATAGCCGATATTGTTCCGGTTGTTGAGCAAGAAAATAAAATCCCATCCTGGAAGCGCCCAGCTCCAAAATTATTGATGAAATCTGGTTCCTTAACCAAGGCTTTGTTGCAAATGCGCCGCGAGAGCCGATGAAAGTATTCTTTGATTCGTCGGCTATGACAAAGCGTTATGTGGCAGAAGTTGGAACCGATGTAGTATCAGATACATTATCGAATGCAAAAGAACTTGGAGTTTCAGTACTCTGTTTTCCCGAAATTATGTCTGCGATGAACCGGCTTAAACGTGAGCGCAAAATGGATGCACAACAGTATCATACGAATAAGCAGCTTATCGCAAGTGATTTAGAGGATGTCACTATTTGTAATCTCACAGCAGAATCTGTTGTTAAAGCTGTCGCGTTAATGGAGAGCGGTTCATTAAAAACACTTGATGCTCTCCAAATTGCCGGCGCTTTAGAATGGCAATGTGATCTGTTCGTAACTTTTGATGTTCAACAATCTAAAGCCGCCAAAAAGGCGGGTTTAAGAGTGACATGATATTAAAGCTGGTAAAAAAAGAATGAAATTGTTAATCGAAAAAGGCTTTATGAGAGCTGCATAAGCCTTAGAAGCATCTTTCTTTTACTTCAAAAAACTAAAATAAAACAATCTACTCCGAATATCGAGTCGAAATCCAGAGTTAACTCAGTAAAACGAGTCGAAATCCGAATTAGTACTCTGAATTTGGAAATATTATAGGAATGCTGGAGCGTTCCCTACAAATACCGAATCAATCCTTTTTTCTGTTTGGCCCTCGTCAGACAGGAAAGACCACGCTTTTAACCGACCGTTTAAGACAAGACAATATTTTCCGAATTAATCTGCTAGATCCCCAACAAGAGAGACAATATTCTTTACAACCCGAAACCCTAGCTCAGCAAATTGCAGCAATGACAATACCTCCGCAATGGGTCATTATTGATGAGGTTCAAAAATCACCGAAGTTACTGGATATTGTTCATCATTTAATTGAAACACAACATCTCGCTTTTGCACTTACGGGGTCCAGTGCCAGAAAATTAAAGCATGGAGGCGCAAATCTATTAGCAGGAAGAGCCTTCCTAAGGAATCTGCATCCATTTACCCATAAGGAGCTTGGCGATCAATTTGAGCTGAACCAGGCATTACAGTTTGGAACACTTCCACCATTGCTAAAACATCAGTAACATTGACATCGCCTTTCTTGCAAACAATGAACTTGCAGCTTTGGTATAGGTGGACAGTGAAAATGAAATACCGAAGCTTGAAAACCCAGTAACTGACATCGGTTTTGAAGATCTAGAAAGCAAGAATCCAATTTGGATTGATTTTCCCAAGTGCCCCAAAGATTAAAAATAATTTGCGTTGCTGTTTCATGAAAACTAGTATCAATGACTACTTCAAATGCTTCACTTTGCTGCAATCCTCTGGGATACAGCCATACTTTTCTTCGGTCAGAAAGATGCAGAGCAATGTGGGACTGGGTGACAACAGAAGCCGCTTTGGGGATTTTTGAGCAAAAGGAATCAAGAATATCTGATTTTTCGTTTCTAGTGTAACGTTCGGAATGGACTCGCCAAAAGCGCTGAGAAATAGGAGATTCTCCATGCACAATATTGGTCAACAGGGAACAAAAACAAAGATACAGAACAGCAAAGCGAAGATTTGGATATTTCTCATCTTTTATATTTATAAGAATGCCATAAAAAGTTAGTACTACAATGATGCTCCAATGGTGATTATGTAGATACATGCCATTCAAAAATTCTTTGATAAATAAAAGAGAATTCAATCCAAGAATAAACAAGGGATTGAAATAAAAAAGCCCAAATGTGGTATATAAAATCCAGAGCGACTCCCAGTTTCGAAAACTTAAAAACCTGCTGAAAAGGGGCTCAGGTTCTTTAATCAAATTTAGAATGATGCTATAGAAGGGTTGATCGTTTTGTCCCCCACTAAAAACTATTCGCAGGGCATCCGAATTTTTCCCTTCATTAAAATGGGGAATAGCCCAGATCATCACTGCTAAAAAGTAGGCAATACCCGCGATGCTTAAACCAGCATAGATTTTTTTATAGTGCTTTTCCTTCCAGGTAAACCATAGCATCAATGGCACTAAGGCCAATGAAATATGTTCTTTACCCAGTGATGCCAGGATGTAACAAACCAGGACTCCCAAAGGTCGGTCACAATGAAATGAATAGATCATCAGAGCGATAAAACAAAGAACTAGGGCATCACTGTGTACATCCCAAATAAGGGCATATTGCAATGGAAAATTTAGAAGAAATGCAATAAGAAAAATGAGACAATATTGAGCCTTGATGCCAAAGCGCAGCGCCAGTTTAAAAAGAATCAGACCCGTCAATGCAGAACCAGATGCATTGAGCAAATACAAGAGCAGTGGACTGGGCCAAAGGTAAAAGAAGGGCGAAAGAAAATATAAAATAGGAGAAAAATGATCGCCGAAGGCATGCATGAATCCTCCTTCGGCAGATTCGACCATTAAGCCTCGGCCATGTATCAGATTCTGCAAGGGTTGCAGCACAAAGCCGGTGTCATACCATTGGGAATAGTAGCTGGAATATCTTTGCCAAGATAGAAAGGCGAAGAGTGCAACAAATAGTGTACTCAGACAAATTGCAAAGATGGAGTAAAGATAGACTGTATTGTTTTGGGAAGAAAAGTGCTTTGTAATCAGTTTACTATTCAAGATCCATTGTTGGGCGAATATAGCAGCAAGGCAACAGAGAAGAATACCACTCCAGGGAGCATCATAAATTATTTTGGGAATGATGGTTTCTCGGAGCCATATCCAGGCAAAAATATGGGCTGTCAGATGAATAACAAAGGGACTTTCCAGGTGAGATTGAAAAGTCCAAAATGAAGAGTTGTGTGACCTGGGCTTTTGTCGTGATAGCCACTGATAAAGAAATGTTCCCGCACTAACACTGACCACCGTTATACAGATTACCAAACGAAAGAAAAAATCCATCGGCATCCACAATTTTTCAATGAGATACAGAAGAAAGAATCCCATCTGAATTCCAGAAATAATCGGAATAATTCGGTGCTTAGGCAGTGAATGATACCTGGTACTCAAACGCTATTTTCCTTTATTTCAGAAACCCCTTTAAATTTTTGATGAAGTGTTTTTAATGACTCTATCTC
>JBBQAD010000377.1:0-4109 GCA_038315885.1 Fibrobacteria bacterium
CAATGATTTTATTTTTTTAGCATAACGACGTTTGCGTAGTTCAAGCTGAGTATTTTCACCTGATTCTATCACTCCTTCCCATTCGAAAAGCCGCAAGACGGCTTTGCTCTTGGCCGCTGTCTGAATCTTGATGGGAGCTTCCAACAATTTTGATTGACTGGCGTCAAAACTGCTTTGGTCTTTCAAATTGGTTAAGCGAACCTCCCCCTTAAGGTATTTTACCAGGGCAATAGGTCTTGCTCCAAAACTATCGATGAGCAGAATTCCAAAAATCAAGAGTAACATCGGTTTTATCAATTTCATTATTGAAACCTCACTCTTGTGAGGGTATGCCTATCTTGGAGAAATTCTTTTGCTAGGGATTCCAATTGTTCTACGGATAAGGGCTGTCCATTCAAACGAATATGACCCTTGCGCGGTGAGCGCTGATCGAGTGAGCCGATAAAAATGTCAAAGTTTTCACCAAGAATAATCTTTAAGGCTGCCATAACTCTGCGATTATAATCATCAGCGTACTTTACCAGATAACTGAGTTCTTTGCGTTCTCCGAAGGGGTCAGGTATGGCCTCAATTTCGCCTGACAGCAGAGTGGAGACTCTGAAGTACAAAGGGTTGGACCATTCATAAGCGATATTTGGACCATATAAATTCGCACGAACCCTCCATACGTAGGTTTTGCCCACTTGTAAGGGAGGTGCAAATTCAGGATATTTGACGGGAAATTGATTGTATACATCGACACTGAAGTATTCAATCCCGCTTAAGGCTTCGTTAACAGTTTCACCTTCAAACATTTCATGAACAAACAAAGTAAACTTCGGCTGATTAGGAGGATAATCAAAATCCTTATTATATAAATCGGAAGAAATCACAAATAACGGAGTGATGGTATATATATCAACCGGTCTTGGATTATTGACTTGGGTACCGGGTGATTCAGCGCGTACCGACTTTACATAACGAAGCTTGCCCCGGTTGGCAGCAATTGGTTCGGCCGCATTCGCTTCAAACTTCGATCTCAAACTGATATTGTAAGCTTGATCATCACAAGTTAGCCGAAATCGCATGAACATGGTCATCTCAGGCAACTGGCCTCCCTCTGCCGTGAGAGTAACCATATCACTTTCCGATCCCTTGACTCCTCCGGGTTCAAAGGTCCAACCAAAAACCTCGTTGCTGGTTAAAAGTCGACCTACATCCGTTTCAGCGATGGGGACTGATAACCTGTCTGTAATAACAACTTTTTCGCCAAGATTAGATAGGCCGGCAATGGAATCTGCATAGATATATACCTGTAAGCGAAGCCTATTGGCCGCAGCTTCTTCGCGCAGGGCTGGATTAATCAAAAGATGAAACAGGGTGGGCGCTTTTTCAGAGTTTTCAAAATCAAACCAATCAAGGCTGATATTCGTGATAGTGTAGTTTGAAAAGCGGTCGGAAAAAATTTGAATGGGTTGTGATATACTACCTAAATCAGGACATAGGTTGTCAGAAGTCTTGGCATCAATTTTTGGTGCATTCAGTAACATACTGAAAAACCAAAGGAATGCAGAAAGCGAAACAACGCTTTTGTTACACCGCCTTATAGTCAATAAATTCATAATTCCAGTTCCCTAATCCTAAATATACAACTGAGTTCCACTCTGTCTGTGCTAGGGATCACAGTCCAATTTGAATAAATGAAAACCGGATAAAACTAACTTTTCAAAGGCTCCGGTGACTAGCCTTATTCGGAATTTGGCGATTTATTTATTCCGATCGAACAGTTGTAGTGTATCGGCGGGAGAGAAAAAATCGTTTTCAGTGAAAAACGAGAAAAGTGGAAAAGCGGTGGGACCGAAATCAATCTGCAATTGATTTAATTTCTTGCCCTTCTGTTGCTTTGAGAATCCGAGCTGAGTGGCTTCTAAACTGGGATAGGGTGAATCAAAATGAAACCAATACAAACCTCTTAATTTTTTTGCTTCCTTGACCTGGCCGCTGCGCATTTGAATCTCATACAGCTTTTGAGCCAACACTCTTCTTTCTGGTGCCCTCTTAAGTCCATCGCTAAGCAGTTCAGCAACCCTATCCCATCGGTACCCTATCCCCAATTGTTGTCCATAGCTGGAATCAAAAAAGGCTTCATTTGATACCATCACTTCGGCAAACAGGTCGAAGATTTTCATATCCCGGATTCCATTTTTAAAAGCGAGTAGCAAACACTTTTCGGCATATTGTTGCCAACCCAATCGATGATAGATGCCACCCAGTTCCATCCAGGCCTGGCCATTACTAGGGTCAGAATCCAAACCGCGATTAAAATTTCGAACGGCCTCATCCAAATCGCCCTGCTGTAGTAAATACCGACCATAGGCAATCTGAAATGGACCCGCGGAATCTCTCCAAGCACTCTTTGATTTCAGATACGCCTCTAAATCAGCCCCTTTTGTTTTGGAAATGATATAGGCTTTTCGGATACTGGCAAACTGATTATGCGGATCATCTGTTAACATCTTATCAAGTATCCCGTTTGCTTCGATAAAATTATGTTCTCTGGCAAAATGAGAATAGAGGTTTCGATAAGCTCCTTCTCTAAAAACGCCCTTTTCATGGATGCTTTCTTCAAAAGCCTGAAGTGCATTGTCTCTTTTACCCATCAGATACCACAGAGTACCCAATTGTAAACGTAAACAATCGCTCATCGGACCTTTGGGTCTGTTTCGAGTTACAGAAACCAGAACTTTCAACTGTTCTGGTCCTAATTTTCCCCTGGATAGGGCGCGTGTAACAGCGATGAATTGCCGGTCCCACTGTGGCAATTTCTCAAGAGAGGCAGTCATTTTCTGTAGACTATCCTCGGATGAGGCCAAGTACCTGACCAAATCAAAATTGCCCAAGGAATCTGGGTAAGCTAAATACACAGGGTTTGCATTAAACTCAATTTCACCTGACTTAGAAACTGGGTATAATTCAAGAAATTTGGGAACCAGGCAATGGACTGAGAGTATCAAGACTATCCAGGATAGTCCCAAGGCTCTGGCAAAACAGTGTAACAAATACATCTGAACACTTATCCGTTCTGGAGCTAGAGCCTGCACAGGGCCAAAATAGATGTTAAAAGCCCAAAGTCCGACCGCTTAAAATTCTCGGCAAAAATCTCATCCAAAAACTTCTTAGATTTTTCCCAGAAAACAGGGAGTACAAATGATTCTCACCGGAAAAGAAATATTAAAGCAAGTGGAATTGGGTGAAATTCATATTCGCCCTTTAATTACAAAACATGTGGGACCGAATTCCATTGATGTTACGCTTCATTCAAAGCTGCTTGTCTATAAACTGGGTGATTCCGGAATTCTTGATATGCGAGCAAATAATCCCACCGAAGAAGTCATAATCGAAGAAGATGGACTGGTGCTTCAACCTAATTGCCTATATCTCGGTTGTACCAATGAAACCGCTACCAGTAAAAAATTTATTCCCATGTTTGAGGGACGCAGTTCAATAGGTCGCCTTGGAATTAATACCCATATTACCGCTGGCTTTGGTGATGTTGGTTGGGGCTATATCGAAGATGCGGATGGGCTGCTACAATGTCATTTCCCGACCTGGACCTTAGAAATCGCAGTAGTTCATCCTATCCGAATCTATCCAGGTGTCAGAATTGGGCAAGTCTACTTTATGATCGCTCATGGAGAGCTCAGTTTTTATAAGGGCAAATACAGCTTGCAGAGGGAACCTCAAGCGAGCCGTCTTTATATTGATTTTAAAGAGAAAATCAAAGAATAAAAAGGTAACTATTTGTCAATAAGTGTCACATATTCTGACAAATATCCCTATGAGTTTTACAAATATTTACAGTTGAACCTTCCCCTCCGTTCATATTCTCGGAAGGATCCGCCTTTTTGGGTTCAATTGCAATTTATAATTCCCAAATAAACAGTGCCTTCCTTGGCAAAAAATTTGCTTTAGATAAAAATTGAGCATGGACAAGAAAGACTTTGTTCAACATTTTCTTAAGATTTGTTGATGAGAGTTCAGGGCTTAAACCCCTTTCTTAGTTGCTACATTCTCGTTCTCAAAAAACACGAGGGTTAAAAAAACCTGGAGGAAAAAAAGCTATGGGCCCT
>JBBQAD010000301.1:0-5083 GCA_038315885.1 Fibrobacteria bacterium
TTAAAAATTATAATTGAAGGCTAAATGTATCTCTAAAGTATCCTGGCATATTAAAATTTTCCTTAAAACGCAGCAAATCACCACTGTTGGTCAATTCTCCGTTTAAGGTAGAGGTGCCATAATCAAGCCAAGGTATATTTCTTTCCAAAGCATTTTTGTACATGGCATGCACCAAGGCGTGTATGGGTTTTAGAGAGTTATGCTCCTTCAAGTGGGCCACATAGAAGATTAAATCGGCTTGCGAGTTACACTTAAAAACTAGGCCGGATGCAATATTTTCACCATCGCAAGCGGCCAGATATAATTCCAGCTCTCCTGGAAGCAGGGCAAAGAGACGTTTGATGTCTTCGAAACTGTGGGTAATGCCTGTGCCTAATTGTTCTCGATTGATAGCCAATATGGAATAGAATGCTTCCAACTCATTTTCGCTGGGTTTGTGGGTATGACTAACTGTTACTCCACTTCGTTGCGATTTTCGAAATGCTCCGCGAGCCTTGTTGATAAAGTTTTCGAAAAAATCGGCCTGAATGGGGCCACCGGCATTGCTGAGCTCTCGTTTTTCATAATGAAACCCTGCTTTTAGCAAGGCAAAGTCGAGATAGTCATGCGGAGTTTTGCTATAAAACTTGGGAGACAAAGTGATAGTGATTTTTTTTAAGCCCGCATTTGTAGCAAAAGCAATGACACTTGCGACTGTTTCACTAACCAATGTATAACTCGGTCTCTCGCCGAAGACCGGACCGCCGTAGGATGCGCCGCCATGAGAAATCAGGCAATTATTTCGGATACAGGCGGGAAACAGTGCTTGCCAATGATCATTTGTTCCCAAAACAAAGGAGGCGTCTTCGATGTGGCCCGCGGAGTGATAATTCAAAAAACGGCGACGGTGAAAAAGGTTTCCATTACTAGACTTGTCAATAAAAGAATCCCAGGCGGATTCCATATTGGACAGGTATCGAATCGTCGGCAACATGGGGCGCAAAATATCAAAGCCAGGCAACGAATCCAAGCAAATGTCTTTTTGATGCTGCTATTATTGTAAATTCGCAGTGAAGATGCAAAACAAGTTACCTTCACTGGTCGTTTTTGGCTGTGGCAGCATGGGGCAAAACCACCTGCGGCTCTTGGCCAATTCAAGAATTTGCGATTTGGTAGCCTTAATTGAGCCGGACAAGAAGTTACGCCTTGCCTTAGAAAAAGCCTATCGTATTCCCGGATTTACCAGCGAGAAAGAGGCCTTAAAGTCAATCCACTTTGATGCAGCCGTCATCTCTTCGCCTACTGAGTATCACTATTCCCTGGCTAAGACATTGCTGGAAGCAGATAAACATTTGCTGGTTGAAAAACCAATTACGCCCCGCCGCAAAGAGGGTCTAAAGCTGCTTCAATTGGCTATTCAGAAAAAAAAGATTTTTCTCGGCGGGCATGTTGAACGTTACAATCCCGCCGTGATTCTGCTCAGTAAACATTTATCGGAACTCGGTGCAATCTATCACTTAGAATCCGAGCGAACCGGCCCCTTTCCAGAACGAGTTTTATCGGTGGGTGTAGGTGTTGACCTATTGGTGCACGATATTGATCTCATGCTGATGTTGATGAAATCACTTCCAAACTGGGCCTTTGCCCATCAAGAACGACGGGTTCATCCTCGCTGTGAAGATGGCATTACAGCTCTCTTAGGATTTAAAGGCAATGTTTTGGCGGTCTTGAAAGCAAATTGGCTCTCTCCTACTAAATCGCGACGTTTTCGAGTTTACGGCAGCAAAGGGATGTTCGAGGTTGACTTTTTAAACCGCAATTTAAGCTTCCACGAAAATCGCATGGCGGCCCCCATTGAAGACAGCTTTGGTTTAGTGGGCATGGAAGAAGGCGATCAAATCAAATATAAGACACTCGCCACAGAGCCCCTGGCTAATGAATTGGAATACTTCATCAATGCCATTCGAAATAATCGCTGGGACAAAAATGTGACCCGATGTAATCTGGATGCCATCGGAGTAGTCGAAAAGGTGATGGCTTCAGCGGCCAAAGGTAAAAAGGTTTTTTTTAAGTGATATAATCCCGACAGATCCAATGCTAGCCCTCTTTTAATAGACTATACGCCGAACGACAGTATCACGTCCAATAGTCAGTCTAACGAGATAGACTCCATTAGTCTTGGGCTTCAAGTGGTTTGTACCATTTAAATCAAGCACAAATGAACCGGCTTCAGCCACCAAGCGACTTTCGCGACCTAGCAGGGCTCCATCCATCTGGTAAAGTAACACATGGGCTGTACCCGCGTGAGAAACGAAAAGACTCAAGCGTTTTAGCGAGCGGTCAAATTCAATACGGGTTTCTCCCAGATTTTGTGATTTGGCGAGAGCCCTGGTCGTTCTAGCAAAGGCCGTAATTTTTTTACCCTTTTCAATGTTGGCATAATGTAGGGCGTCCCCATTGCTCATAGTTAATACCAGTGAATTTTCTTTTCCACTGGGAACCGGAATGTATATATTCGATAAATCTGTTTTTTCAATATTGCCTGTATGTAACTCTGAAGACCAAAACAGTCCGGAGTCCCCAAAGACCTTGATTTGTGTACCGATTGCCAGAGGATTGGACGCGGGGGGATTTAGCTCCAACACGGCAAATCGATTCTGGGTAAAGCTTTTAAATTCATATACACGTGAGGCACCAAGGCCATCAGTACCCTTTACCAATGCTTGCTGCAGCTCGTTTGACGATTTCCACTGAATATCCAATGTGTTTTTTCTCAGTTTTGGATAGGGATAATACAGTCTCGAAATATCGGTAAAATGGGTGCCATCGAGGTTCATAAACAAAAAAATGGATCCGTTGGCGCCTGCCATCAATAAGTCACTTTTACCGTCAGCGTTTAAATCACCAACTGAAATTTTCGCAAGCGTTTCGGTACCCAAGACAGCCTGGATTCCCGAACTTTCCATTATCGATGTAAATCGTTCACCTTGATTGAGCAATATATTTTTGGTTGAAATTAAATCAGGTTTGCCGTCTGAATTAATATCGTTCCACTCGAATCTCTCACTCGATTCCAGGTTTTCTAAGGGAATCTTGCGAGTGTGACTTCCCACTGCGCCGATACTGTCTACTTCGAGTTGCCATTCAGATCCTGTCCCCTTTAAAAACCGGACAAGATCCGAGTGTCCATCGCCATCGACATCGATATAATTCAAAGCCTCAGTATTCTCAGCTGCATCAGACCAAGAAAAGGGTATATCTCTGGTCCAATCTCTTCCCGACCATCTGTAACTGTTGGCCGAGCCGCTGCTTATTGTCAAAATACGCAAGCTGCCATCTCCCTTAAAGTCTCCCATCATCCATCTTCCCTTGGCAGAAAAATTCTCGCTTATTTCTTGATTGCTAGCGTTTATATCGACAAAAAGTTTATTGTCATAGCTACGGCTAATTCGAATCACCTGCTCTGGCTGCTTAGATTGGGATTGGAATAACACTTCTCCATTAGCTGCGCTTTTTTTAAAGACTACAAAACTGTTGATATCATTGGTCAATTCTCGAACTGGATATGTCCCCATTTCCAGATCAAATACAATTACAGAGCTATCATTTTCTTTATATCGCATGGAAGTAATCGATACACCGCTCGATCTCACTTGGGGGTCGAAACGGGAAAAGGAAGTATATAGAGAGGTATTGGGATTAGTAAAAGGCGTTAAATCCCTCCTCAATTCAGGGGTCCAAAAACATTCTTGACCCCCGCTGGTACCGCCCAAGCTGTCCAATAAATCTTTCCCTGATACTGGGTTTGCTTTTCCATTGCTGAATAATCCAGTGGGCATTTCTAAATCCAGAATGCTAGTGGCTTTGATATGCCATATCAACAAGCCGTGGCCCCGATAGCGTTTGAAAACATTTTCACCTTGGTAATTGCCTATCAGATAATATTCATCGTTAGCCGCATTGAGCATAATCTTGATCAATTTTCCCGATGTCGAGAAACTGGGAACTTCAACTGCTTGAGTAGATTTTTGAAGAGTGACTAAGGTATCCGTCCATCCCAGACGAATCAAATCCAAGGGATGATAAGGGGTAGAGTTATCTTCAATATTGTCATCTTCGTACACATTTTCCATCAAATTATACACACCGTAAAATCGTCCTGCCCCATTGTTGGGGGGATGCCATAGATCCAGTAGATGGCCGTATTCATGCAATATGTTCCATAGGTTCATGTCGGGTTTCTCAAAATCGACAATACCCGAACCCGCTCCGGTATACCCTGGATAACTCGATATGTCGCCGATATTACCATATCCTGTATAGCCGTCAAATACGTTTCCCAGATGTAAAAAAAAGACACAGACTACATCCTGATAGATGTTTCCATATTCAACTTCAATCATGCGCAGAACTTCGGCATGAACCGGACCAATTTTAGGGAAATAATCATATACATTGGCACGTACAGTGGTTGCTTCAGCTGGATAACAAAAAGGGATTGTATCTCCATCGAGAACATGACCGATAAGCTCGGCTGTTACAATATGCTTTCCCTTGGATACTTGATGCAGATAGGCTTCAAAGTTACGCAGCACGGGTTCCCAATTTCGAGGCATCGACTTGGAGTCTAAACTATCGGAACCATATTGAATGGGAATCAACAAAACCTTTACTCTCGGCCTCTGAGCCAAATTGGGTTTTGTAGCAGCAGCTTGTTTTTGAAGCGAAGAGGAGATAACTTCGGGAGGGCAGTAAACTTGCAGCTTTTTGGCAAAACTTTCGGCGCTGGAGCCTAAGAGTAAAAGTATCCCAATAGAGAATTGCAGAAGACTGAGCATCACGCTCAATTCTCTCACCTGGATCGTAAAATCACGAAGACGGTTTTTTAATGGCTAGACGGATTAAAAATAGGCCGAAATTATCAGGCTAAAGTAGGCGAAAAAACAGAGGCCTCAATCTGCTGAAATACGGGTTCAACGGCTTGAGGGGCATGTCTCTTTAAAAAATAAGCCCGATTGGCCGATTCAGCTCCCTGTCGAAGAGCCTTATCCTGAAGAAGTTGGCCTATCTCAAAAAGGAATACAGCTTTCGAATCCGCCAGGCG
>JBBQAD010000242.1:0-5853 GCA_038315885.1 Fibrobacteria bacterium
CGATTTAATGGAAGCCCAAAAACTCTTTTTGATGGGAGGATATGATCGCATAATTTGTTCTACTGAATTGTTAATGTGTCCCCTGGCCCTTTATTTGAAACATGCCTTTAATGTACCTGCCTATTTTTATATGCATACAGATTGGCTTGATTATTTTGAAAAATCTGCGAAACTCGATGTACATGGTTTGGACAGAGTCCGGAGAATGTTACGACTCTTCTATCGTTCCTTTGATGGAATATTCGTACTAAACAGCCAGCATCAAGAATGGTTGGCGAGTTCTGCGATTGGAGTGAAGCGTTCCAAAATATTCAGAACAGCACATTGGGCAGATAAAGTATTTGAAAGTAAACAGATTGAAAGAAGTGAAATAGTTCCAGGGCTAAAAGATACCGATCATGTTTTACTTTTTGCTGGACGCCTAAGCGAGGAGAAGGGAGTAAATGAAATGATTCCTTTGTATTCTCAACTCTCCGAAGATATCCCTAATTTGAAAATTGTATTTGCAGGGACAGGTCCTGCAGAATCGGTTCTCAAATCTGCCCTGCCACAAGCCATTTTTACCGGCTGGATAAATAAAGAATCCCTAGCTTCACTTTTCTCAGTGTGTGACCTACTCGTATTACCCTCCCGTTTTGATACATTCGGTTGTGTAGTACTTGAAGCCATAAGCTGTGGGCTTCCCGTGGCTGCCTATAGTTGTAAAGGTCCTAAAGACATCATTGAACATGAGCTTAGTGGTTTGCTATCGAACTCTCAATCTGAAATGCTGCTTCAGATCAAGGCTTTTTTCAAAAACCCGTTACAGCAATCGGCCATGCGGGCGGCCGCCTTGCAACGCAGCTCGAGCTATAATTCAGATACCATCTTGAAAAAGTTTGTCGCTGATCTTGATTTTGAAATCAATAGCACCGAAGATCATTTTTCAATTGAAAGTGATACGGTATTGCTAACAACAAATTCAAAAAAACAAGTGTCTGAAAATCCAATTGTATTGGAAACAATTTAAGGCGATTTACCAAGCAGTCGGCTCTTTAAACTTTGTTCCACTAAGGCTGGTACGAATTCAGATACATCTGCACCTAAACTAACCAGATCTCGAATCAAGCTTGAGGTGATATAGGTGAATTTTTCACTGCTCATTAAGTGAAGTGTTTCCACCTCGCGCCGCAGCTTTTTATTCATCAAAGCCATTTGAAATTCATATTCAAAATCACTAACGGCTCTTAAACCTCTGATGATTACACGGGCTCCATTTTTTTCTGCCGCTTCAACGGTCAAGCCTTCGTGGGAACTGACTCGCACATTCTTCCACTCTTGAGTACACTGTCTCACCAAGTCTTCTCGTTCCTTAATTGAAAACAAAGTTTGCTTCTTTGAATTAATGGCAACGATAACATGTACTTCATCGAAAAGCAGGCTGGCTCGTTCAATGATATCCAGATGTCCGTTGGTAATCGGATCGAAGGTTCCGGGATAGATGGCTCGTACCATGGCTTTCCTTAATTTAAAAAGGCCAGCGACGACTCGCCGTATTCTTTAATTTTTGAAGCTTGATTTAGCCATTCTGGCTTTAATTTTGAGGGAAATTGGATGATTCGAAGAACATCTTTGGCATTGAAATTACCAATTATAGATTCCAGGCTACTAAAGTCATTTGAAAAGGGCGGATCTGAAAATACAATCACGGATTTATTATTGAGCGCTGTGCCGGTAGCACTTTTGGTATCTGCCAATTGCCAAGAAAATGTATCAGTAGATTGGCAGTGAAACATAAGACGCCCCAAAGTATTTGGTTCACTTTTTTGTAAATCACTTGCTTGTTTACGGATGCTATCCAGGGTTTTTCTATCGCGCTCGATAAAATGTACCTCGGCTGCGCCCCGACTCCAAGCTTCCAAGCCCACCGCTCCCGTGCCTGCATAACAGTCAATAAAAGTTGAACCATCAATTTGCCCTGTTAACATGCTAAAGAGAGCTTCCCGTAATTTTGAGGAGGTCGGTCGAATAGGTGCTTTTTCAGAAGGAGAAGCAATACGCCTGCCTTTTAAAATTCCACCTGTAATCACTAATGCCATACACTAAGTACTGTATCAGGATTGAAGCTGATTGGCTATTTTAAACCGGTTGCTGGCCAAGTGGATTAGAGTGATTTAAACAACTTCTACTACTGATTGTATTATTGATTTGAACTTTACCTGAAAGTTTCGGCTGAATTCTAATTGGTATACAGCATTAAGTCCAAGCTGGCATTGACTTGTTCATCACCAGTTGCCCGCAAGGCAAATTTGACCAAACCAACATGAGAGCGTTCTACCTGCATCTGTGAAAATAGAGATTCTAATTGTTGATAGTCACACTTGGCTTCGGTCTTATAAATCTTTCTCTTATAGGCTCCCCAGGGCGAAGATGTTGCCAGCGAAGGGATGGTCATTTGAATTCCAAGGTTGGAGGCCGTTCTTCTTAAACTCTGTAACTCGGCTGGGACTTCGCTTTCGCCCAAAATTCTATCCTCTCCACTGGCGGGACTGACTTGGTAATCAACCTTACCGTAAAAGGAAAACTCTTGCGAAATACCCCTATCTCCAATTGGCTTCAAGATGCCTGATTTTAAAGACCCCCCAATTGTGCCTAGCTCCTGCTTAAACCGTTCATAATGGCTGAAGTCATAGGCCATTCCGTGTACATAAAAATCACCTGGCAGGGTAAACACCAAGTTTGCAAAACCCACTTCGGCTGGAGTGATATTCTTCAATTGACGAAGCAACTGTTTAGCTGCCATTTGTTGGTATTGAACTTTTTGCGAAGGAGCCAAATCACTGTAACCAATTCGTCGGGGCTGTAACCGAACTTCTTGCTGTATCTCTTTAACGATTTCTTCAACGGCATCGACTGTTACAATAACAGGTTTAGCCTGAGGTCGTGTGGGAACGGGAGGAGTCAAGGCCGGTACGGGTGCTTCCACCACCGGCATTTCTTTTCCATCGGGAAGGGGCAGCATGTCTTGATTGAAGTAGAAGAATACACCTACGCCGACTAGCAATACAGCCAGTAGAACAAAAACGCCAGTTTTTTTTCCGGAAGAGGGAGCAACCAGCGCACTAACTGAAACGGGTTGAACTCTAGATTGTTTAAGCAGATTGACGCGAATCATCTTAGCAATCGCCTCCCCGTCTTAAGGCGAGACCAGTCGCTGTAGCAAATTGAGGAGCAATCTGCATAGCGACGGCCTCTTCATCTTTAGGAGGCTGGTAATTCAATTCTTTAAAGGGATTTAATCGCGAGAGTACCGAATTTGTATCACTTTCGAGAGCAGCAACAAAATCTTCGTCGCGAGCCAGATCTCCACAGACTAACATATTGGTTACAGCTTCGCGACAAAAAGTCGGGTTCTTTTTATTGGCAAGTTCTGCTTTCAGCTGTTCGGTAATTTCGGCGATTTGCTTGGCCCTATTGGGACCTTCAGAACTAAAGGGAGTGCTCGGAGCGAAGTGTTTAAATCCTAAAAACTCACCCCTTTGTGTCCAAACCAATTTTGCTCCATGCAGATCAGCCTTGATAATTAATGTGCTAGAAGAAATTTGATCGGGGTAATTCACTTCAAATATATTTTGAGAGGCAAACACATCCACATCCAGCACGGAAAGCGCATAGCCCGCTCCCCCAATGATTCGTTGGAGTTTTTCAACTTCACTTTTTCGAAAGGCAACAGCTTGAAAGAAGCGACTGGTTTCCTTCGAATTTGAACCCATACCCACATAATCCACAAAGTATTCGTCCAAAGCATTTCCGAGATACTGTTCCAATTCCCAATAAATAAAATCCTGGGCATTGTCTTCATCGTTAGGCACTTGCACCGAATGGACAGTGGTATATTCGCCCGGCACACAAGCCACTATTTCACTGGGTGAAGCCTTCATCGTCTGCGAGATACACTCTTTTATCTTTGATGACATATAGGCTTCGTCATCTATACGAGTCGCGTCAATGGGCTTGAATGCGACGGACACGATTTCTCGACGTTGGGGCAAAAATTCCACCAACTTCAGGGAGGAACGACCCATGTCGAGACCAATGATGCTTCCTTGCTTTTTTGCCATATCGTTCAATTATACAATTTTAGCTTATTCAGTTTCTAAGCTTTTGTGGTTTAAGGGCTTAGCCGAATGTCCCAAAGAAAATTCCGACTGAATTGCTTGCAATTTTTTCTTTCCAACACCCTTAACAGCGTCCACCTGATTCCAAGATGTAAAGCGTCCTCGCTGCTTTTTAGCGATGAGCAAGGCCTGTGCTAATTTGGGGCCCACTCCTTTTATTTGGAGCAAGTCTTGTTCGCTCGCTTCATTCAAATCGCGTTCACCTGGCTTGATTTTAATGTTGGAACGGGTAGAAAGTAAAGAATCACCTGGTGTCGCAAGGGGATCCTTTTCAACTTGTTCATTGGGATTCTCTTCAGATTTGGCGCTCGGGTCTGAAATGTAAGACGCACTCGAAGGGGAAGGGTCGAGAAATTGAACTTCTGCTGCGTTGGAATTATGAAGTTCAGCTTCGTTTTGCCTAGAGTGTCTACTTAGAGATGAGGCTGAGTTTGAATTGATGGTTGAATTGAGATTTGATAGTGGTTTTGGAATAGGCCCATTAATGGGGCCAATTCTCGCTTGCCAAGCTGGAATGTATTTCAAAAGCAGGCCAAGAAGAAAAAAGGCCAAGGCAATTCCCAGCGCCCTCTTTTCGCCAGCTGTAAACACGGCTTATCCGGCTTTCTTTTTTCGTTCCATGGCATGCTTTACCAAATGAAAAAATAAAGGCGATGGATTGCGGAGATTGCTGGTTAGTTCTGGGTGAAATTGGCAGCCCATAAAGTAGGGATGGTTGGGAAGCTCCATGATCTGCATAATGTTTTCATGCGGCGCTTTTCCCGAAAAAACCAATCCGTGTTTTTCCAACTGACTGATGTATTCTGGATTGACTTCATAGCGGTGGCGAAAGCGCTGCCTGACCTTGGCCTTGTTCTCAAAAATCTTACGTGCAATCGTGTTTGCCTTGAGCTCCACATCATGACCCCCTAGGCGCATGGTGCCGCCCTTGTAGTGCACATGCTTTTGGCTCGGCAGAATGCAAATAACGGGATGCTCAACTTTTACGCCTTCTTGTTCCACTTCAGTGGTTCCGGCATTGCTCAAGTGACACACATTGCGGGCATACTCCACCACGGCTAATTGCATCCCATAGCAGATTCCCAAATAGGGAATTTCTTTTTCGCGCACCCATTGAATGATGCGAATTTTTCCTTCGATACCGCGTACCCCAAAGCCTCCGGGAACAATTACCCCATCGACGCCCTTTAACACTTTAGAGAGTGACACTTTGCTTTCTTCTAATTCCGATGTTTCAACCCAACGCACATCGACACGAAGATTGAGATGGGCCCCGCAGTGGATAAGCGCTTCGACAACTGAGGCATAAGAATCTTCAAGAGAGGTGTACTTGCCGCAGATAGCGATGGTGACCACATTTTGAGAATCACCTTGATTGTTCTTGATGTTTTCAACCCATTGCCCCCACTTACGTAAATCTGGCGGAGAGTAGAGATTCAATTTGCTGTGGAGAATTTCGGGCAGACCTTCACGTTCATAGATCAAGGGTATTTCATAGACAGTTTTGACATCTACCCCTGAAATCACGGCTTCTTCAGCTATGTTACAGTAGGATGCAATTTTCTTTTTCACCAGCGGCGTTAAAAATTGGGAACATCTTCCAATGATTACATCGGGGTCGATACCCTTTTCATTTAAAAGACGGGCTGACATTTGGGATGGCTTGGTTTTCTGCTCCCCCACCCCTTCAGGAATA
>JBBQAD010000401.1:0-3774 GCA_038315885.1 Fibrobacteria bacterium
CCTTCCATTAAACACGATGCTTGTGAATGTCGTCAAGAATGACTTTTACAGCATCTTCTCCGATCTCGGGTGTCTCATTAGCGAAGCTATATTCCAAGGCCAGTTTACAGGCTCGGTTAATTTCCCTGGGAATTCCAAGGGTATGTCGAAATAGAGTAACAAAAGCTTTTGAATGAAACAGTTCACCGCTTTGATGCCCTGCAACTTGCAGGCGGTGACGAACATAGTTTCCCACATTTTCCAAATCGAGATTGTTAAGATGAAAACTCAATCCGACCCGTTGATCCACTTGTTTTAGAGCTCGGACATGCTCTCGCAATTCAGGTTGCCCAACGAGAACAATGGTCAACAAGTTATGATCTTCATAAGAAATATTTGTCAAATTTTTTAGGGCATCTAAATCTTTATGAGCCAGCGATTGTGCTTCGTCCAGGATCAATACCAAGCGTCGCTTTTCGTTTTGGAATAGCGATTCCAAAAATTCCCGAAAATACCGCACGATGGCATAGCGATCACCCCGTGCAGGCAATCCGCCCTTACCCTCCATATGCCGGGAATTGGAACCTTCTTTTTCAATTCGGCTTAATAGTTCATAGACCAAATCTTCAAAATCAAAAAAGGAGTTTTCCAAACAAAGAACCAGAAAACGCTCCGAATTCAGGCGATGCTGCAATACTGTGCGGGTAATGGTTTTTCCACTGCCTATTTCGCCAGTGAGCAGACCGAAATTCATATTCCCGTCTTCTATTACATAGGTTAAACGTTCAAGCGCTTCCCTGTGCTCATCACTTTCAAAGAAAAATAGGGGATTCCTTACCTCATCGAAGGGCGGGGATTTTAATTGAAAAAAATCGAGATAGCTCGTGGTGTAGCTCTCTACTTTTTCTTTGAGATTACTTTGAGCCAAGTTGGGTTAGCAAAATATATAGGGTTAGAGTACCAGTAATAGTCGATACGATCAGACTCCAGGCTGCCCAAGGAATTTCAAAACCTTTCGCAACATAAAAAGTATCACCCGGATGCAGTATGTAGGCTTCGTTATTCTTTGCCCCGGTTGTGGTCAGCACTTTTCTTAAGGGCACATTCACCACTTCTCCGCTAGCCTTGATGATCAAACCTTCCTTGGCCTTTGGGTTTTTTAATCCGCTGGCCATGGCAATGGCTCGGACCACATCAACCGGTTCGAATATTTCAAATTCGCCGGACCGGTTCAGTTCTCCAATCAGAAAAATTTTGTTGGCAAAATATTGTTCAATATTAACGGCTACTACCACATTGTTTACATAGGGCTGTAACTTTTCTTCCAGCATGTTCACAATCGCCACGGAAGTCATCCCAGCGATTTCGAGATCTCCAATAACGGGGTAATTGATTTTACCGTCGGGCCGTATTTTGGTACGCAGCGAAAACTCATCATGCTCTACAACATTGATGAAGATCACATCACCCGGTCGCAAAACGTACTCCGAACTTGCTGCCAGTGCTTGGCTGAAGCCAAGAAGCAAGCAAAAGATTAAGAAAAGGGATTTACTGTTGGTCTTAATCCCATTTAAGGATGCTTTTACATCAAATCCCAAAAAAGCCTCTCGATATTTTAAATATGGCTTTGCTTGTCTTCGGCTCAATCATACCTCAAAAAATACAAAAAAGCCATAAGCTGCCCTATATTCGTTTAAAAAAAGCATAATCATCGGTTAAACACAAGCATTTTAATTTTAAAAGTTTAATGTTCTAACCCTTACCACACCCTCTAGACCCCGAATTGCATTCACTGCATCCAGTGGTAAGCCCGATTGCAGGTCAATAATGTTATACCCCAACTTCCCATTACTTTCATTAGTCAAAGCGTTGATATTGATTCCCATCCGTCCGAGTACGCTGGTAATATCGGCAATCATATTCGGCACATCTTTGTTTACCACTATAAGTCTTGTCTTAATGGCTTCATGGGGAAAAGCATCTACTGTGGGGAAATTCACTGAATTACTAATGATGCCGTATTGCAAATAATTCTTTAGTTGCCTTGATGCCATAATCGCACAGTTCTCTTCAGACTCCGCTGTGCTCGCACCCAGATGCGGGGTACATAACACTTTGGGATGGCTTAAAAGCACCTTACTGGGAAAATCACTGAGATAATAATCCAGTTTGCCGCTATTCAATCCGGCAATTACAGCCTGATCGTCATAAATCCCTTCGCGTGCGAAATTCATACAGATACACCCATTCCGAACTGTATCAATAGCCTTGGCATCAATTAAATTGCGCGTCTTGGCGTTTAAGGGTACATGTGCAGTCAATATATCTGAACTCTTCAGAATATCGTCTAACCTGTGTGTCATTTCAACTTTTGAACTGAGATAGTGAATATTGGCGACCGTTGGAAAGGGATCATATCCGATGACAGTCATTCCTCTTTCAATGCCAGCATTTGCAACCAGGACTCCAATTTTACCTAGACCTATCACTCCCAATGTCTTTCCCGCTAATTCAAAACCTCGGTAGGCTGATTTTCCTTTTTCGATTTTTTCGGCGATGACTGTATCTTCAGCCTCGGTAATAAGGGATTCTGCAAAAGCAATTCCCTTGTGAATATTACGCGCAGCAATGCCAAGCATTATAAACACCAGTTCTGCTACCGCATTTGCGTTAGCTCCGGGTGTATTAAATACACAGACTCCCGCCTGACTCGCCTTGTCTACATTGATATTGTTAACCCCAGCACCGGCTCGAGCCACCGCGAGAAGATCGGGGAATTGAGTTACATCAATTTCAGAACTACGCACTAATATTCCATCGGGATTTGCTGGATTATTTTCATCTAGATTAAATTCGCTATCACCTTGAAACAGTTTTAGGCCTTGTTCCGATATTTTATTGAAAACGCGAATATTATAGCTCATGTAATAACCACTCCAATACTTTCGACAATTAGATACAAAATCGAGGTCAAAAGGGCGAAATGTGCATTAACTCTTCGCCTTAGGAAAGGCATTGAGTTACAGAATTCAAAAATTTAAGGGTTGGCTAATTGGGGTGATCGATGGGAAATGGTCGCCCGGGCACAATATCTTCACTGGTTTTAACATCAGGTATTAAATAAATATAAGTCGCATAACCGGCACCTCCCAGGAGGGATAGAACCAGCGGAAACTGCCAATAAAAAGCTCGCTTCTTTCTCAAATAGCCGTTCTCAATTTTTCGACTCCATTTGAAATTGACCGATATCACTCCAAAATCTTCTTGCACGGAATAATCAAAATCATAGGGTGTAAACAAATTGACCCGCACCATATCGCGCAAGTCAGGTCTTAAACCTGCCACATCTTTATTCAGATCAACTGTCATCTGTTCGATGGTTGAGTTCGAGATGGGATGTTCATGAATTGGTTCCATAATGCTAGTGCCAATCCGAGTATCATAAAAGTCAAAAATCACTGCTTTTTTGACTGCATCATAATAATTGAAATAGGCCGAGGGGCGCTCGGTCAATAAAAACAGCAGGGTCAAATCTTTTTGATCGGGACTAGCTCCGATTTTCTTCTCAAATTGAACGCCCTCAATGGTACAAGTAACCGCTTCTTCAGGGGTCCTCGTGGGTGCATCTAAAAAATCTTCGTATTGCGCGTAAGAAATGGAACAGTAGAAGCAAAGGGTCAAAAGTCCCTTATAAAATAAAGTCCAATTTTTTGATCGAAGGTTTGCCTGAGCTTGGTTTTGCATCTTTATATAAAATTAACTCCCTCTCTCGCCAAATTACTACAAAAATAACGT
>JBBQAD010000294.1:0-5190 GCA_038315885.1 Fibrobacteria bacterium
GGCGTCGTCTGTACTTTTTCCTAAAACCGTGGGAGGCCACTGCAGAGAAACTTCCGAAAGTTTGGAAGTCGATGCAGCCAAACTTTTTATGGAAGTCATAAGGCCGGGACAAATAACTCCGCCACAGTAAGCTCCCTCTCGAAAAACATCATAGGTTGTCGCAGTGCCGAAATCGACCACAATTCCATTATGAAAGCCCAAACTCGCGGCGCCTAATACATTGGCTAGACGATCAGCGCCAATTTGCTGCGGATAAGGATATTCGATACCCAGTTCACCACAGTTACTGTAATCCAAAACTTGAGGCTTCAATTTCAAAAAAAAGGCTAAGGCGCTTCGCCACGCTTCATCAAGTGCGGGAACAACCGAAGCTATAGCAGTCGCTTGTATAACACCTGGGTCTAAGGCCTCGACATTTAATAAGCCTTGAAGTCGCAGAACGATTTCATCACTGGTTTCATCTTTACGGGTGTTGAAACGCCAACGACGGGTAATCTGCATTTCATCTATTAATCCCGCAACAGTATGCGAATTGCCTATATCGACCAAGAGATGCATGGACTCTCTCCTTAAGACTCGAAACGAAGGGAAATATCCATCGCTTTCACACTGTGTGTAAGACTACCGACTGAAATAAAATCGAGACCGAAATGCTTAATCGCTATGACTCGCTGTAGATCCATATTACCACTGGCCTCTAATAAGATTTGCGGAGCCTTGTCGCGAACAAGCCTGATTGATTCTTGAAGTAGATCATTATTCATGTTGTCGAGTAACAGAACATCCACTGGTGAATCGAGCAAACTGTGAATCTCTTCTATGGTTTCTACTTCTGCCTCAATTTTATAGCGATTGCCATAAGACTTTCGTGCCATGTCGACTGCAGCCCGCACGGAGCCGCAAGCCCGAATATGATTATCCTTAATTAAAACTTGATCAAAAAGACCTTGGCGATGATTGCTTCCACCTCCACAGCGCACTGCATACTTGTCTAAATTTCGGTAGCCAGGCAAGGTCTTCCGGGTGTCTAGAACTTGGGTTTTGCTTCCCTGCAAGGCATGACAAAAATGAGCTGTTACACTGGCTATTCCCGACAAGTGCTGCATGAAATTGAGAAGGATACGTTCACATTCAAGAATCTCTCGTGAGGAACCTTCAAGAAAACCAATGTGATCTCCCTTTTTTAATGCATCACCCTCGTTTTTTTCGGCATGAAAGTGAAAAGGGCCGCTCCGGAATTGCTGAATCGTTTCAATTACCTGAAGGCCGCAGAGAACACCATCTTCTTTGGCAATAAAAAATGCTTTGGATTGAGAATCCTTAGAAATCGTTGCCAGACTGGTCACATCACCCGAACCCAGGTCTTCTTCAAAAGCAATGCGCAACAGATTTTCCAGATCTTGTCTGGGGAAACTGGATGTCACACTTTCATTCACAATTTCATTCTCCACTGGAGACCGAATTCGCTGACCATTTCACCTGCATCATAAATGCCATTGGTAATCAAGTCCAAAGAGTAAGACGTGTAACTAGCGACCACCGAAGCGTTGCTGAGAACCTTGAATTCTCCTGCCACTTTGATGACTGTATTTAATGAAAAGAAAAGTTTGTCTTCAAACTCAGGGGCAGTCTGCGGAATAACTTGATTGCTTAAAGTATCCAAAACCAGGTGACGTCCCAATTTGCCACTATACATGGTATAAGACATCTCAAAACGGGGAACTCGTTGAATAAAGTCGCCCCCTAAAAACACCCGGGCAGTAGCAAAACGATCGCGATTTAAAAGGCCTGGAGTTGATGTCTGTCTTATCCCTGCCGATGGATTGCCAGATTGGGCCAAATTTGCCTCAATTTTTCCCGAACCAATATTTTGTCCTCCCCCAAAACCAAGCCAGAGGCCTTTCAAAAGCTGATAATCAATACCGACTCGTGCTCCCCGCTCACTTTCCATTCGACCCAATCGCTCCGTCTGACTCAGCCCATAGGTTTTTCCGCTGGCAGTATCTGTATACATGCGGGTTCTGTCTTCCAGGTAAAAATCATTGAAATATCCGGGAAACTGTTCCCCATCGGTAAAAAAGCCTTCAAAGTAAAGGGACCACTTCTTGTAATACACTTCTACACCTGGCGCCTGAAATACTCGTCCTCCCTTACTGGGAGATAAGCCCTCGTAGAGAAAGGATATTCCCCCATATCCGTTGATAAAGAAAGGTGGATCGTTTAGGACATTGAATTCAAGATAAGCATCCCAGGCCCAGACTAGACCCGTGGCAGAGGGAACACTGGGAATAGGAGCCGCTTCGGCATTAAAACCAGCATCCCCAATTGTTAAGCCACCACCTTGATTTAAGTCAAAGACAGCTGAAAACCCAGCTGCCGTAAGTCCATTGTCATAGAGATAATTACTTCCGATTAAACTGGGATTGCTCAAGTCTGCAATAAATACATGTAGGTCTCCCCTATTGCGACTGTGATACTGTGTTACTAAACCTCTGGGTTGCTCGATTTGGCTATGCAGAGCGTTGGAAAAATTTCGCACGAGCAGACCGCGGTTATAGGTCAAATTTTGAATTTCTCCAATGTGAATTTCATAACGTCCATTGGCCGGAGTATAATCGAAGAGATACAATTTATCGAGTAGCCCTGTCCCCGACCCAAAAGTGTTAACCTTAAATCCGTCTTGCCCTGACTCCAGTGGCAAATTAAAACCCAGTTTTATTTTTCCTGATTTCCAGATGCCACGCGCATAAAAACCAGGGTAGATTTCACCTAGGGCGCTGCTGAAATGAAAACCACTTTCAATTAAGAAACGGTTGTAATCGCCTACGGGATCGTACCAAATTGGTGGCTGATAATAACTACGCTCTCCAGCTAGTTTTTTATCCAGATTGCCGAATACATCGTTGCCTTTGAAAAATGTTCTCAGTTTGATATCGACATCTAGATCTTTGGAACTACGGGGTTCTGATTTGGCTTTTACTGCGTCCTGATCCTTAATTTGAAGTCCGTTGGCTTCTAATTCTTTGGCCACAAAACTTTCGCCAAAATAAACCCGTAACTTTTCGACCAAGGCAGCTGAAATCGGAATGGGATGCTCCGAATCTCCATCTTGGCTTATGGTGGTATAAAAGCCCGCATCGGTACTACTGGTTCGCGTTCTAGAAATGTTACCGGTCACCAGTTTTGATTTCATTACCGTAAAGGTGCTTTTCTCGGCATCGGGCTCAAAAGCGGCCGCAAATATACCTTCAGCAATTCGGCCAACTGCATTACTGGTAAAAACGTTTAAAAAGCTTTGTTTATACCACTTGAAGTAAACACCTCCCTCAAATACTGTAACAGTAGTGGTATACTCGAGATTCAATTCTCCTTCATAAACTCCAAAATTAAGCAGGGCACGGGAGTCAGAACCGACGACGACAATATTGCCTTCTCCCACCTGGATCACTACGAAGGATTTGTAGCCGGTCTTTAAAATATCACCATCTGATATATTGATTTTTTTATCAACGGTACGCCAGACTCGCTCCCCCTCTTTTTGAATTTGCACCTTGCCGCCGGTAGCAAGAGTGCTGGCTTTAACCTCGACGGATTGAGCCCAAATTGCGGGGGCATTGAGTGATACAAGAAACAATAACCCGAAAGCGTAGAGCCACGTACGGCGAATGCGAATTGAAGCTGCCGAAGCAGGCCCGAAATTTTGCTTTAAAAAGAAATTAATCACTGCTCAACGATATATTTCTTGGAATGGTCTAAGCAAGCGGTGTGAGTTCATTTACTTATTTAATTTGGTTAATTCCTGGCTGACAATATCCCGATTTTTTGCTGCTTTAGTCGATAAAGGGTGCTGAGGGAAATATTGAATACAAGAATCTAGGTGGTTCTGCGAATCAAGTAGCCAGGTTTTCTGTTCGGTCACCTTTGTATTCTTTTTGAATTTTTGATAGCTATCCGCTGCAGCGGAACGATGCTCTTCACAATACCGATCTCCCAACTTTTTATACCACTTATGAAAATTATTGTCTGCTTGTGACAGATTTGCGCTTTGAAGCAAAGCTAAGGCTTTCAAACTTTCTCCCCGAGCATAAAGAGAATCTATATCCTTCCAACGCTGATCTGAATTGGCACTTGGAGAACTGATATTTGCTAAGGTCTCGCTCGGGCTGCTGTCACTGACAAGAACTTGGGAATCATCCCCCGGGGCGGGTGTATCATGGCCGGGGTAAAGTCGGGTAAGGCTATCCATCACATTTGCGTTTGACTTTTTTGCTTCTGCGCTGCGGATAATTCCTTCTTCCTTATCCCAAATCGATTGCATCATTATCTTTAGCTGCACTTTAATATCTTGGTTGTTCAGTTCAGGAAGAATTTCCAGGACCAGCTTGCTCAATTCTAAATAATTTGCTCTTCCTAGATATCTGTCTAATACTCGTTTTAATTTTCGTCGAAGATTTGCATCGGGATAATTTTCCCTCACCTCTGCCAGTGTGTTAAGAAAAGCCAATTCCTGCTGATAGGATTTTTCTTTCTCAGCCTGTTCACCCAAATCCTTCCAAAGCTTTTTGGCTTGTTCAGCTTTTCCCATTTGATACAGAGTCAGTGCCTGTTGTAGGGACACTTTCCAATACTCCGAGGCGCTTAGATCAGACTTCTTGGCGCGGTTCAACCAGTACATCGCATCGTCGTATCTATCTTTTCGGAGCAAGGATTCAACGCAGTGATAAAAAGCTTCGTTTCCAAATTTGCTTAGTTTTACGAATTGTTCATTCTGGCCGCAGTCCACTTGAAATTGATTCAGACCAAGTGTATCTAGTCCCATACTCGCATCGTATTTGACCCGAAGCGACCAATAGGCACTATCGCCCTTCTTTAAAAGTGATGCTGTATCAGATATTCCTTCGTGTTGGAAGCGATAGGCCCGCAATAACTGAGCAAGCTTTTGCCTATCCTTTGCATCAAAGCTGAAGGCAGTGTCTTGATTTTGCACTGAACCATCGACTGACTTTGGATCCACATTGGATTGTGCTTCCGTAGAATCGTAGGAGGGACCCGAGCGACGAATTGTTCGGCTACTGGGTCCGCACGATTCTAGTACTGCTGTGAACAGTACGAGGGCACACAAAAAAGTGAATTCGGCTAATTTTGAATACTTTCTCTTCAATTATTCCTCCCGGATCAAAAATCGATCCC
>JBBQAD010000293.1:0-5203 GCA_038315885.1 Fibrobacteria bacterium
GTTGGTGCAAGCATGGCTTAAATACGCCCGGACCCTACTGTTTGACTGTCCCTGCGAAAACGGCTGCCCCGCTTGTGTCGGCCTAGACCTGCTAGACTTTGCTGGGAATGAAAAAATTGTGGCTGAAAAAACAGCCACTAAACTCTTGTTCCAGGCTTTTTAATGGGGAATAGGAATGGCGTTTCTCAATATTCTAGCTGCTTAAAGATGTCTGATTTAGTAAATTATTTAAGATTGCCATTCGACAAGCATCGATTTTCGAGGGGTAATCAAGGAGCAGGGCCATGAAAATCTTTTCCTTTGTTTCAAGTTTTGCCGTTTTCATTCTTATACTCTCAGCTGCAAATGCAGGAGCTCAGGATATCATCCAAGTTCCACCGCGCGGGGGTACGGGTTCCATAGAAGTTTTAACAGAGCCGGAAAAAGCCATTGCTTATTTAGGTGGGCAAAAATTGGGAAAGACACCGGTTGAAGCCAGTTTTGCCAGTGGTCGCTATACCTTAACCATTCTACTTGATGGAGAAGAGCTCGTAAATGAAAGGGTGAATATTTGGCCTGGACAAAAGACAACGATTGAGAAGAAACTTGTTCTTCCCTATGGTTCAATTGAACTAACAACAATTCCTAGTCGATGTAACGTTCTCATCGATGGAGAAGATGCAACGGGAACTGACGGAGCGCCTCTGACTATTAACAATGTTGAAGCAGGTGTACGACTTCTTAAGGTAAGCTGTGGAAAAAAGAGCAAAGAAGTTGAGGTTGATGTGCTCGGAGAACAAACCGTAAAGGTAACAGTAGATTTTACCAAAAAATAAGGTTTATGTACGAAGGGATGAAAAACGGAAGAAAGTGGAGGCGACGAGCGGATTCGAACCGCTGAATAAGGCTTTTGCAGAGCCGCCCCTTACCACTTGGGTACGTCGCCTAGTGTGGCCAAACTTAGCAAAACAAGGCACTTTTTCAACAAAATTATTTAGTTTGTGTTTCAGCAAGCTTATTCATTTCATGTCGTCATTTAAAGTTGATTTTCCCAAACGTTTATTTCATATTCCTCTGATTACTTTATTCAGTTTATTAGGAGTAGGCCAAGCCATATTCGCTCAAGTTCCCAAACCAAAAATTGCTGTCTTAGATTTGGTGGATATCAACACCGAACGGCCAATCGCATCGCTGGCAGAAATCTTAAGAGATCGACTTGAAAAGGATGGCAAATTCCATCCCATCTCGCGTGACACCCTGCACCAACGCTGGGCCAGCTTTGGTTCTGATCCCAATACAGCTTGTAATCAAATCCAATGTGCTTTTGATTTAGGCTCTCTTGCCCAGGCTCAGTTTGTTCTATTTGGCACAGCTTCCAAAACACAACAATTCCAATCAATAACACTAAAGCTCTTACATATTCAGTCGGCAAAAATTATTTGGGCAAAAGTCGTCAGCAATGAAACCAATCCTGGGGTAAATCGATCTCAGCCGATAGACAAGGTTTTGGAAGATGCTATCAGTGGTCTCAGTCCAGAACTGCCCCGTGAAAAATCTGCTGGTTACCTTGCCGCACTGGACTTTAGTGAAAATACGTCGAACGCAAAGATTTTATACGAGCGCTTGACAACACGGGTGTATGGAATCGGTCATTATGATGTAATGAGTCCCTCTGAACTGGAAGAACTGCTCGCTGCACTTGAGATCAACAAATTTTCTATCGTTCCATCGATGGAAAATATGGTGGCCCTTGGACAAAAAATAGGGGTAACCCACTTGATTTATGGTCGACTTTTTAGGGAGACTGATAAATATCGATACAGACTTGCAATGTATGATGTTGCCAATAAAGCCGTGGTTCAGGAAGCCCCTGCTTTTGCAAGCTCAGATATCACTGGATTTTTCACCTATGAAGATGATTTTTTTAGAGATTTAACTCAAACATTTGGAAACAAAAAATCAGATTTTAAGAAAAAGGCAGCAGGACCGAGTTACGGACTTTGGCTTTCACTGGGATTGTTAGGCTTGGGTGGAACGGCGGCTGCATATTGGGTTAGCACTCTGGGAGATGAACAATTTAAAGAAGACTTGCCACCAGGGCCGCCTTCGACCAGATAAAAACAAGTAACGTGTGAACTTAGATTCATTTTATTTTAGGAATAGTTTATGAGCGATCCGAACTACAGTTATATGGAAGCATCAGCTCGACGCCGCAAGCGCAGTCGTGTGATAACAACCCTAATTATCGCCGGTATTCTGGTGGTAGGCGGTTCATTCTGGGGTTGGATACAATGGCAAAAGGTGAAGACGGCAGAACGAATCAAGAATGCCCTCAATCCTGTTCCTGCCTATGCCGAAGAAACGCTGGATAACGACACTCTGATAGAACCCGAAGAGCCGATGATCGCCGAACCTGAGGTTCAACCTGAGCCTATTCCCGAACCCATGCCCAAGCCGAAACCTCAACCAGCTCCTAAGCCAGAACCCAAACCCATTCCCACTCCAAAGCCCAGGCCCAAAGTTGAGCAAAAATCTGAGACTAAGAGCAGCCCTATAGTTATGGCTGAACCAAAGGTGACAAAGACACCAGAACCTAAAGTTGAACCTAAAGTTGAACCTAAAGTTGAACCCAAAGTTGAACCCAAAGTTGAATCCAAATCAGAGCCATCACAATTGTCTATGAATACGGTCAAACCAAAAGACGCACAAAAAGAGATCGAAAAGTCGCCAGAACCAAAAACCCAGGATCCAAAGCCATCCGACGTGAAAGCCACAGCACCGAACAAAGTTTTTCAACCCGAAGATCTCCCGGTTCCCGCAAAAGCAATCCTTAGCGAAGAAGCCAAAGAATCAATGATATCCCCGGCCGTGCCTCAGGCCGAAGCCACCCCCCCTAATAATGGCGGGGATTTTGCGATGGGTCTACAAGCCTACCAATCAGGTAATTACACTAAAGCCGTGCAAATGCTACAGTCTGTTCCCAAACCTGAAAGCAAGCGCAAGGGCCTCCAAGAGCGCGATGAGTATGTTAAGGCAAATTTTTATCTCGGGTTGGCCATGCAGAAGACCGGCCATCTAAGCGAAGCGGTATCTGCTTATCAAAAAGTTTTGGAATATGAGCGTTATTTTCCTCTAGCAAATATGAACCTGGGAATCTGCTATGTCGATCTGAAGCAATATGCCAAAGCCCATCGTGCCTTTGAGGCTGTTGTTCGAGATCAAAGTTTCATAGAACCTTCTATGTATGATGATGTGTTGCAAAGGACCAAATATTTTTGGGCCTTGGCATGGACTAGACTGTATAAGAGCTCGACTGACACCGATAAAAAAGCATATTATCGGGATCAAGCCGTTCGGCTTTGGAAAGACTATCAGGCTTGGTTCGGTAAAAATGACAAATACAAAAAAGACAATATCCGCGCCGAAAACCATCTAAAGAGCATCTGAATGCTGAAAGTGCGGGAAGAATGGTTATGAACAGTCGATTACTAGGTATTCTTACAATAGGTCTGCTTTCGATTCTCTCTCATGCAGAAGAGGAGAGCGTTAAAAGCAGCAAAACAGTTACAGTCGTTTCTAGCGACAATCCCAAGCTGACAGGCCAACTCTTTCATCCGGTGATGTGTCCCACCCAAGTGAATATTGTGGCTTTCGTCAGACAGGTTCGCGATAACCGGCAACTATGGTTGTATGACGCCAAGACCAAGGCTTTATCTCAAATTACTCCGCTCAAAAAGACCTCGAACGTAGAAGACATCAATCTTAAAGAGGACAGCGATGAAAGTCTTTTTAAGGGCTACGAGGATCAGCTGGAATGGTGTCCCGTTGTCCACAAAGGCAAGCAGTATTTTGCCTACGTGAGTTCCGGCGGTGCCAATAACCATGACATCTATCTCGGAAGTATTGGTTCCGATGTTCAAACGCGGATCACTTTCGATCCTGAAGTAGATGGTTCACCCAGATGGTCACCCGATGGAAAAAGTTTGGCTTTTGTATCCGCCCGAACTGGAAACGGTGATCTGTATTACATCGAAGATGTCACTGAATTTTTTGACAAAATAATTAAAAAGGAATCTTCCAAATCATTGATCCGTCTGACTACCAACTTCGGAGAAGAAATGTTGCCCGCTTGGAGTCCCAGCGGCCGCTATCTGGCCTATACCACTCGAACTGCAGGCAAGCGTAAACAGGGACTGTATACAATTGCTCTGATGGACTTTCAGGACAACCGTAAAATTTTGGTGTTCAACAATCGAATCAGTAATAACAAGAGTCATCCCTCTTGGTCCTTCGATGGACACTTTGTTGCTTATCAAATTTCCAATGATTTAAAGGATCGTGTGGTTGATATTGGAGTGATGCAATTGAAGATTGACCCCAAGGGCCACTTGGTAGAAGTAGCCGACTTGCATGGGAATACTCCAAAAATTGCCGAGAATGTATTTCCCAGCAGTTACAGAGGCCCCACTTGGCTACCCGGCTCAAGAGCCCTGGTCTACGCCAAACGTGAATCTACTCGCTTGAATCCCTTGGAAATTGTGAATTTAGAACGTTGGTTATATGACCGCAATTACACTCGTTCCACCATTCCTACCGTTTCAAGCATCCACAGAGATGTCGACTGTTTACCAAACCATCCCATTATTCTTTTTGCCGGTCAGTCTGGAGTTGATTACCAGATTTTTGCTTCTGCATTAATTGGCGACGAAGTCCGTCTGGGTGGTAAAAAGGTTGACTTGCAGGAATATGACCTTTTCAAAAATTAAATTTTCCCATATAGTACTGGGCTTTTGCTTGCTGCTGGGTACTTTGACAATATGGGCAAAAAACCCCGTTGAATTGCTCCGGCGACATCGCTATATGGAAGCCATTTCTGCATGGGATGAAGAAGCCAGTGTTTCAAAGGTAGACGAAAGTGTTCTCCGAGCAATAAAAGGACAAGCTCTTGCCTATGAGGAGCTGGGAGATTTGTACACCGAGTTTTTTCGCTTCTCACTGGCTATAATGGAAGAGTATTACACTGGTCTGCTGCCTGATAATGTATCAGGTTTGGTCTACCTGTATTTAGGCCTGGTTCATTTTTACAATCAAAATTTTCAGCAAGCTAAAAGCGCACTGGAAAAATCGAAAAGTCAGGGTGGCCTTACGGCCGAGCAGATCGAACTTAGCGATTTGTTTTTGCATTATTCAGCTGTTGGGTTTGGAACGACAGTTCCTTACAAGG
>JBBQAD010000224.1:0-6280 GCA_038315885.1 Fibrobacteria bacterium
GCCAGTCAGTAGTAACTCAGCGCTTTTTCCTTCAGAATGCAACGCTTCCAGAGACAACTATTTAGTCGTTGCCACAGCTGAAAAGTTTGTCGTGCCTGAAGCCGGAGAATACACTTTTGACATCTATGCTAAGGGCAGTGCCTATCTTTTTATCGATGGCAAATTAGTTGGCGGAGATCCAAGTGGTAACTTATTCAATCCTGCTTTTCCCATTCATATGTGCAGTGGATGCGATTGGGGAACCTGTAGTCATGAATTCACAAGCGAAGGTGGCACTAAAGTGCCTCACTCACTTATTCAATGCAATGTTGAAGGCAACTGCCAAGGGAAAATGACATTGACTGCCGGTGATCATACACTAAAAATCTGGTATTGGGAGGCAGGTGGCGGTATCAATGGAATTAAAATTTCTTGGACGCTTCCTGGCAGTACTCAATCCGACCCCATTCCCTTCAGCGCCTTGGGAACCGAAGTTGGCATCAAACGTAATTTCCGTGCTACACCTGCCCAGGCCGCGGCATATCAAAACCAGAGTAAATTTATCAGCATCAACGGAATGCAGTTTGTACCCAATAGCGTAGAAACCAGCCAGGTAAATGGAAAGGTTTCCGGCGAAGTGAACAATGGCGTCTCTGTCCGTCGCGTCAGCAAAAACGCAGTGAATCCTATTTCCAAATAGTATTACCCGTTTTTCGATCACGTAAATTTTTGGAGGCCCCGCAGTGCGGGGCTTTTTTATTTTAGTAACAGATTGTTATGAACAGATAGGGACAGATAAAGTCTGCTTGGCGAGCTTTCTCTAAAAAGTATAACAGCCCCATTGTTACATTCCTGATGCTAAAAGCGCCCTTTGGCCCGCCTTATGTCCGCTTCGTCTAATTTTGCTGCGAAAAGGTCCAAATCGAATCTAGCGTTGAGCTGCAGTAAATCCTATTGTTCCTGGGTTGCTTAAAAATAAGGAGTGGCATTGACGGCTGAGCTACCAATCGAAAATTCATATAAAACTGTAGAAACCGCACCCTCTCAAATTCTTGACATCCTCAAATCCAAGCTCCAACCTGGGGAAGAGATTTGGGTTTGCACCCGAACCGATCTCAATCTGCTCCGTCGCTTTGAGATTGCCTGGATTATCGCCACTGAAACGATTCTCTACTATATCGAGAGCCCTGAAGCGAGTGTTCCAATAGTAAAACAGTGGGCATGGAACACCATTGAACGCCTGGAGGTACGCGATCTCAATGGCGCTTTTCAGCTGCGCGGCCATGGTCACGGAGAGTGTCACAGCATCGCCTATTATTCAAAGGCACGCATTGAGGCAATTCAACCCGCCCTGCAGTCTCTGCGCCATTTGCAAGCCAAGGCCCACCCGGGAATCGAAGGCCCTTGGCGAGTCTTTGGTGCTTCCCGTAAACACAGAAGTCTTCTCTGTGAAACTTGTGGTCGACCCATCCCTCGTGCGATGGGCATGTGTTTTCATTGTATCGAAAAAGGAAAGCTGTTACATCGACTATTTCTTCGTTTAAAAGGCTACACTCTCCCTTTATGTGTCAGCTTATCGCTCATGTTACTGATAACGGGTATCGAAATGGCACAACCAGTTTTGACCAAGGTGCTGATAGACGATGTGTTTCCCAATAAAAACATGGGGCTCTTTGCCATTGTAGTAGCCACCTTATTTGGGATTCACCTAGCTGGGTCATTATTTTGGGGGATTCGCATCTATATCATGGGTTGGCTGGGCGAAAAAATTGTTCTCGACCTGCGGAGCGACCTGTATAAGCATTTACAAAAACTGTCACTCGATTTTTATGATGAAAAAGAAACCGGCTGGATTATGGACCGGATTACCGCTGATACAGGAAGCCTGCAAAGTTTCTTAGGGGATTCACTCCAAGAAATTCTTCGCGACGCCATGGCCATTGTGGTGATTATCACCATTATGTTAACAATGAATCCAACATTGGCTTTGGTTGCGCTGCTGCCCACTCCACTGATTATATGGCTCACATTTAGAACATCGAAAAAACTGCATTCTGTATATCACATGATCGGCCGGAGGCGTTCCCGAATTTCTTCCCTGCTCTCCGGGGTAATTCCCGGTGTGCGTGTAGTCAAAGCATTTGCCCAGGAAGAGAAAGAAACGAACCGCTTTTTAGACAGATCTAAATTATACATGGATGCCAATCTCCAGGCATCTCGCATACATGCACTGTATCATCCATCCCTGAATTTTGCTACTGCCATGGGAATAGTGTTAACCTGGGCCATCGGGGGCTATCTAGCTCTTACCGGCACAGATATAACACTGGGAACAGTGATTGCATTTATCGCTTTTCTCTGGCGATTTTATGGGCCAATTAACAATCTCAGCCGGATGAGCAACAAAGTCCAGCAAGCCCTGGCTGCCACGCAGCGTGTGTTTGAAGTCTTCGATCGAAAACCGGGCGTCGTGGAGGTGAAAGAGAGTGCCGGACCCATTCAAAATGGCAGAGTGGAATTCAAAAATGTCGGTTTTGCTTATGAAGCGGGCATGCCGGTATTAAAAAATGTGAGCTTTGTGGCAGAACCAGGAGAAATGATTGGATTGGTGGGCCCCAGTGGCGCGGGTCAGAGTACCACTATCAATCTGTTATGCCGTTTCTATGACACCCATGAGGGTAGTATTGAGATTGGCGGAATCGATATTCGCAATTTAAAGCTCGAAGAACTTCGCAGCCAAATAGGGGTAGTGTTACAAGAAACGTTTTTGTTTCCTGGTTCAATTGCACAAAACATCGCCTATGGCAAACCCGGTGCTTCTCGCGAAGAGTTGATCTATTGCGCCCGTCTAGCCAATGCCCACGATTTTATCATGCGCATGCCTGATGCCTATGATACATGGGTGGGCGAGCGCGGCCAGAAGCTTTCCGGTGGAGAACGGCAACGCATAGCAATCGCGCGTGCCATTTTAAAGAATCCCAGAATATTGATCTTAGATGAGGCCACCTCTAGTGTAGATACTGAGACCGAAGCCCTCATTCGAGAGGCCTTAGACCGCCTAGTAAAAGGCAGAACTACATTTGCCATTGCCCACCGTTTCTCAACTTTAATCAATGCCAACCGATTGGTCGTGCTTGAGCGGGGCTCCATCGCCGAAATTGGTACCCATGCCGAATTAATGGCCAAAGAAGATGGAGTCTTTCGGCGCCTAAGCGCCATTCAAACTGAAATTTCAAGGATTGTTGCTGTATGAGACCACTTCAGATCGAACTACCTTATTTGAATCCGTCTTCAATAAAATTTGCGACTGATACAGTGGGACGCCTTTCCTTGCGGGTTGAGGAACGATTGTATCTCGATGTCAAACTGGTCTGTTCCCATCCTCTCACCAAAAAAAGTGAGTTGATCAGTGTGATGGATTCGGAAGGAAAAGAAATCGGCATCCTTAAAAATCTCGAAGCTTTGGACGCGGACTCTGCGGCGGCTATCCGCAAAGAGCTGGATCATCAATACTTTTTCACCTATGTCACGCGCATTTGTTCTGTATCATCCGGTCAAGGACTAAGTACTGTTACAATTGAAACTGAGCGAGGCACGACTGAAATCTATTTGAAAGAGCGGGGCAATTTTCGCTTTCTGCCAGGCGGAACAGTCTTGATGACAGATGTGCACGGTTTAAAATTTCTTGTTGATGCCAACACACAAATGAGTGTTGCCGTGCGGAGTGTGTTTGGAGCAGAAGTCAAGCCTGATAGCTCTCGGGAGTTAAGTCTTTAGGCCTTTGCATCTCCAGCTCGTAAAGTCTTAAAAAGAACAGATCAAGGTTTCACAAAAAAATTCGCGCTGCCCTAAACTCCTGAAATCTGCTGATGAGAGTGGATAGAATCGCTTCTCATCGGCAATCCAGAAATGGATGTATCCCAGTTCCGATAAATAGTGACACAAGTCCGACAATTTATAGCCGAAAGCCTGAGTCCAAGTCTGGCTTATCTCCAGGGCAAATACTGGTTTGAATTTTTGAATACATGCTTTAGCTCCCTGTAACACCCATAGTTCGGCACCCTCGACATCGCATTTGATAAAATCGATTTTATCAAGCCCCGAGGCATTAACCCAAGCATCCAATGTGTTTACATTGACTGAATGAATCTCCCGACTTTCGGTACGGGACCAGTTACCCTCTTGCTGTTCGGCTAAAGAAGCCTGCCCGCCATCACCCTCTGGCCCGAGCAAGTTAGATTTCCCTATTTTATTACTTAGGGCAAAAGCTTCAATTGCCCAGTTTCGATGTAAGCATTCCCGGCTTAACTTTTCCTTCAGATCAATGAGGTTTCCCGGATGAGGTTCAAAGGCAAAAACTTTGCCCTTTCTTCCCGACAGATTTGAAAAAAGAACGGTGTAGTTGCCTTGGTTAGCCCCGATATCGAGTACGAGCATCCCTGTTTTGATAAAATGCAAGTAAGCCACTTTTTCATAATTGGCTTTACCCATTATTCTTGCTAAAAATCCATACAGTTTCGGGAATTGGCATAACAAATAATGCAAACGGCTCGCTAGCCAACTGCGTTTTTTTTGCATGAAGCTAATTAAACGGTTTCGCGGTAGAGTTGCAAGTTTCTTTGTGCTAATCGTATCCAACGGTTCTCAGGGGCCGAACCTTTGGTCTTTTCTTTGGCCAATTCTTTCCATCGACCCGGAATCAAAACTTGGGATTCAATGAATAATTCCATCATTTGCAGAAGTCGATGACGATTGGCATCCGCTTTCAATTTTAATAGGTCTTTGATGATCCAAGTTAGGCCATCGCCAGTTAGACGGTTTTCGAAATTGATGACTTTGCTGCGACGAGTCAATAAGCTTAAGCCGGTTTGTTTTTCCAATGCAGTAGTTCCAAAAGCGATGTCGATTAATTTGTAATACAATTCTTGAAAATGCATACATTGCTGCGATCGATAAGACTGTATCAGTAAATCTTTTTTGGTGGCATAGCTCGCCGACATCCAATCACAGAATTTCGTTTCGGACACGAAATAAAGTTCAGCGGATGTTCTTTGCCTCAGCAGATCTGCCGGTAATTCCCGATACAAGTTTCTAAGGATAAAAATCGGGCGATGGGTCAATCCATCAGGTACTCGTTCAGGCCCTTTTATAGTCTTCTGTTTTTCAAAATAGTCGGCACAACGCTGCAATTTGCTTAATTCATTCAGTCCAGATTTTAAAATATGCTGCGCAGAGCTTTCGTCAAAACCCAAACGCCACAGAAAACTCTCCCTACTTTGTTGCTGATACACTCTATCGAAAGTCTGAAGACAGGGAGCATTCTGGAAAACTTGTAACTTTTTCTTTTTTCCGCTTAGGATATAGTCTATTGCTTGGGCAAAGATTTGCACCATTAAGCGAAGCCAGCGTTTCTGTTCGGGCAGGCTGGCTGAAAATCGGTCTACATCTTCATATCGATATTTATCGTGACGGGCTGCAAATTGGCGAATCGATCCATAGTCCAGCAAGGCCCCATTGGCAAGGAGGTTATCGCCATCCCAAGAAAACCAGGAAAAAATATATTCGTCTTCCAAAAGTGCTGCCAAACGTCCGTAACTTTCAGCCAAGAGATTCAATACTTCCTGGTATTGTTCCTTATGAAAGACCTGATTTTTACTTTGAGGCTGCTTGGGAAGAGCCCATTCTTGGTTAGCTATTTGACGTGATATAAACAGATCAAGTGATCGTTGTAATTCGGAACGCAAACCTAATTTCAGAAAACGAAAAATATGCGCTGGGCGAATCAGATTAGGTGCTGCCCGCACTCCAATGGCAGAGCCGTCTGGGTAATCAATAACGGCCAAACAACGCTCAGTGGGGATACCCCTACGGTGAAACACTTCAGAAAGCACCGCTCCCGACATCATTTCTTCTGTATCAGCTAATCCAGAGGCGTATCCAAAATGTGTATCTCCTGTTTTAATAGCCTTTCCAGCTTCTTGCACTCCTGGACTAAGACAGGTCGCTCCTGTACCGCGACTGCTGATATCAAAATATTGTCCCTTGTGTTCGATACAACCGTTCCAGATACTGCGACCATCTCCTGAAGTGGAGCCCCGTTTATCCCGGTGTTGTTGTTGCAGATAGCGGGTAGCCATATAATTTCCGGGCCGGAGAGCAGATTCATCAAACTTCCCTTTTTGCAGATCCCATTCATTTATTATTTGCAGGGAAAAAGTGTTCAGAATGATTTGTTCGAGATTGTGAGTCAAGACATCTGTATCACTGGGTTCGCAAAGACCCATTTCCTTGGCCAAGTCAA
>JBBQAD010000083.1:0-9953 GCA_038315885.1 Fibrobacteria bacterium
GGTATCAGGAGCAGAACTGCTAGCACAAAGGCTAGCACAGGCCAGATTCGAGAACAGTCATTCGCCAAGACTTTATTTTCACTATGTCTCAGCGACCCGCATCCCGATGAATTGTAACGAGCTTCAAACCCATTCTGGACTTCGAAAGGTATAGACCATCAGGTAGCGATACCTGCCCCGATGTAACTTCCCTAAACGGGTATGTACCCAATATGAGCCCAGAAACGGTAAACAATGTAAGGGTCTCTTCTGGGTTATTGCTGTTAAGCGGGCTGATTGAAGGCGCCGCATTCGTTTCGGAGATGCTAGTGGTACCAGAGACGAATTTAAACTCAAGCTGTTTACAGCGTGCATAGGCCCCATGCCAGCTTCCGCTATGCTGGCACTTGTATACCGATTTACCCCATACATTTATCTTCTCTCCCTTATTGATTTGATGAGTGCCCAAATCAATGGTGCCTTTTGCATCGTAGTTTTCGGTATTGCACTTGTAGGTTCCCCCAGCATAGGGCATCGCATCCTCTTTCAAAGTGCGTCCACCAGCGGTGACTTTATAGGGAGACTGCCCATCAGCTTCTAGTATCACATGGTAGATGATTTTGTATTTACCACTCTCGCCAGGGAAGCTGTTGAACCAAATATTTCCATCCCAGACCGTCGCTTTGGAGCCATCACCCTTTATCCCCCAAGAGCCCGTATTGTATCTGTCTCGTTGCTCGTATTTGCCATCATTTCCGCTTTTATTATTTACATGCAACATAACATCAGCCGCCTGCACCACGGAGCTCAAAAACCCCATAGCCAAGAGAATAAGGATCCATCTGCAAAGCACTTCACGGGTTTTCTCAGGTTTTTTCATAGTTCACTCCTTCTTGCATAATTGCCCAAGTTGAATGCCAAGTGATGTCCGAACCGGGCGATAAGCTCACGAAAGTAAAGCTTTCGCTGGTTTCCAAAAACGATATCCCATTGATCGAGTTTGGACCAGTCAAAATTATCATAGTTACTGTAACTGTTCCAGACATACACTGCATGGTCGTCGCCGGCATGTGGCTTCCAGCTCTTCTGATTGCCGCCACTCTGGGTTCCGTCGAAGTCTTTTGGGGATTAACACAATTCACTTTCCGATCCGGAGTACCTGTGTCATTTCGTGACTGTTCCTTATAACAAGAACGCCAGACCCTGCAATGTTTTCTCGTCCGAGAGCCGAGATACTCGTGCGCCTCCCAAAAAGATCGAACATTTCGCTGTAGGCACCTGAGCCAGGTACCATAGAGCGGATTCTTCTTGTGCGATCGGTTTTGCTCTCACGCAGTGTTTTGGTTGATGTTGCCGGAACGAAGCTAAGCTGCGCCCATCGACCTCGCGACCAGGCGAATGAAGCTCCTTCGGGAACCTTTCCGTTGGAATTGCACATTGCGTAAACCTTGACGCTTGTGCCTTGTGTGACAGTGACTCCGCGGAATGTGTGGTCGTAAATGGTGTAGTCGGGGATGGTCTGGGATTTGCCGGTCCAGGCCGAGGCGCACTGAAAATTCCCGACTGAGTCTGTACCGATCTTAAGAGCGTACTTGGAATCCCCGTCGCCTTCGTACATTGCCGAGAAGACGATGTTATAAGTTCCTGTGGCTCCCTTGAACGGGCTGGTCGCGGCCGCCCATTTGTCACGGTAGCTAGTCTTGGCGGCGTCTATGGCTAACCGTTGACCGTCAACATAGAATGGCACCTGGCCTGCTGATTTATTGGTGAATTCGATGGCTTTCATGATGACTGAAGAGGGCGCAGGTGTACCGTCTCGTGCAGACTCGGGATTTGTCAGGTTGGTCGCATTCTGAACTGTACCCTCCTTGTAGAGAACAAAGCGGTCGACGCAATGATAATTGGAACGGCCGGAAATCTGGACCGTGTAAACTCCAGGGCTGCTGAATTTTGCGTAGATCGAATGGGCATTGTTGTCACTAGTATTGGTAGACCAAGTCCACGATGTAGTCCCGCTGGAATAAATTTTAAACCATCCGCCTGAGCCAGCACCTTCGGGGCAATCGTTTTTACACGCACCATGAGGGTGAACGACATTTGTGCCTTTTTTTGCGTAGAAATCGGTGGCATCGGGAATCTTCAACCAAGTATCATTGAAATCTGTCGAGCTGTTTCCTTTGCCTACTTTGTTATGCCATTGGAAGCGGTATTCGCCGGCACTGGCAATCCGAATCTTGTACTCGAGTATTTTGCTTCCCGGAGAGCTGAAATTGTCTCCGCCGTTCCATTTGTAGTAGCTCGCACCGGCGAACCCAGTCTGCGAAGTCTCTGACACCCATCCGGTACCAGGACTGACGGACTCTACCTCGACCACAACCAATCCGTTCTGCTCGATGAATATGGGCTGGGCACTGAGAGCCGAAATAAAGAGAAGCGAACTAAGTGCTGCACCTAAAAATAATCGATACTTCATATTGCCTTCTTGTAATATGTGTTTGCTATCGGTCACATGAACTCCCATTCTGTTTGCTCCATACGATAACGTTCAGTCAGATTGCCCATCGGGTGATAATGGTGTATCTTAATGCCTTAATCCGCCAAGCGGAACTTATCCATAACTTCGCATCTGCATCTGCCTCTATATGAACACTAATCTGGACCGCATCTACCATCTGGTGCTTGCCAAAGCTTCCGAACTTGCTCCCGGCATGCCCTTGGCGGGGGTGACTGCATTGGCCAAAGAGTTTGGCGTTTCGGAGAGGACGATTTCACGCGCTGTTGCACGGCTGCGAAAAGAGAATCGACTACTCTCCATCGCGGGCAAGGGCATTTTTGCATGTGATCCCTATGGCAATCAGCAGCGGATGAAGCATGCTGCCGATTCTGTAGCAGAGATGATCAGAGTCATGATAAGTGCTGGAGAGTTGAAGATTGGCGATCCAATGCCATCGATAAAGTACCTGACCCTCCAATTCAAAGTCAGCGACCGCACCGTTATCGATGCGTACCGCATACTCTCCCGCAAAGGTTTCATCTGCAAGGTTGGCAAGTCGTTCTGGGTCGGCGAGTTTCATGAACTCGTTAGGAATCAAGGTCTCAAGCGGACCGTTGTAATGTTTACAGAGCCAGGCCGCGATCTGGATTATGTATTCCAACATGATTCGCTGGCTTCAGCCTATCGACGCATGGAGGCGGAGCTTCGGCATTGTGGATTTATGTTGAAGGTTCTGCCGGTTACAGAGATGAATTCTTCATTAGAACAGTGGCGCTCCGATAAGGAGGTCCCCGATGGCGTGATGCTCCTGCTAGGAGGGAACATAGGCCCTTTTTCGAGGATAGAAGCATTTGCGACCTATGTCCAGAAATACAAACCTAAGCCGGTACGGATTGTCGTGGACTGGAATGGAGGTCGCCTTCACACCACGATTCCCAGAGTGCATATCCTGTCCCGTGGTAATTTTCGAACATCCTCGACCCGTGCCCTTGCGCGATACTTTTTGCACCATGGTGTGAAATCAGCTGTTTTGATACTCAATCCGCGCGAAACTAACGACATCGATTTCTTCTGGCGCTACAAAAAATTCCTGCTTGAATTCCGCGAATCGCATTCGAATTTCAACTTTATCGAATGTGTATTCTGTGACAATAACACTCCGTCCAGGGACGAGGTGATCGCGCGCCTCCAAGGCAGTGCTGCGGAAGGTTCAAAGTATTACTTGGAGTATCTCACCGAGAAGTACGGCGGCTACGACCTTGGAAACCTGAATGCAATTCAAACTGTTACTTCATTTGACGATATGCATCGGCAGTTCGCTCAGGTCAGAGTGTGGCTCTTTGCCGACAACGGCCAGGCGATTCAAGCTCTTGCTGGTTTTGGAACCGCCACTCGCCACGCCATTATTGGACTTGGGGACAATTCAGCTATCGCCCACCATGCTTTGACAATCTGTGGTGTTGACCACGACCGCATGGGGTATCTCATGGCACACGCCTTGATTGGCGATATTCCTCAACAACGGACAACCAGAGGACTGATGAAGATTGATGCTGAGGTCATGGAGCGCGAGTCGATTCTGCCGCTTTATGATGTACACAAAACATTCCAGTGACAGCCACGTGCCCTGGTTGAATAGCACAAACACAGAGAATTTGCGTAGGAGTGCAGTTATGAAACCTCGATATCGCTAGTAAACTCATTTACTTTGATCCAGCTAGGGTCGATGCTTTTCATGTAACAACCCGCAATTTCCACATTTGATAACTTTACATTGCTCACAAGTTGATCGGAATAAATCCCTTTAATTCTGCAGGGGTTTATGCCCGCTTCATGAGCATTAAATCCGTGAATTTTCACATCTTCAATCTTTCCTTTTCCCGATCTTTCTATGGTTTCTATAAAGATTAACATCTGCATTGCATCAGGATAAATTGCTTCGACCCTAATATCTTCAAAAGTGATATCTTTGAAATGGCTTCCATCTGCGCTGATGAGATAGATAGCTCGGTCTGCATGAAGAATATCAATATTTTTAAAGCGAATGTTTTCCATGACTTTCGCCTTAGTTTCGGTTCCCACTTTTAGCGATGATTTTCTGGTAAGAAACACACTATTTTGAATAAGAATATCACTTACATCTCGGAGCAACGAGCTGTTGTTAGATGACTTAATGGCAATGTTATCATCTCCGCAATCGGCGAACACATCGTCAATCACAACATGGCTAGACGAATCCGGATCGATTCCATCAGTATTACGGTTATTTGGATTATTAAATATTTTGACATTTTTTATTTTTATATGTTCGCTGTTTAGAATATGAGTATTCCAGGCAGCTGAATCTCTTAAAATAATGCCTGTTATTTCAATTTTCTCGGAGGATTGTATTCGGATAAGATTGGGTACAGCATGACATTTTGTTCTTAAAAAGAATCCATTTCCATCAATCACACCCCGGCCATATATCTTTGAGTTTTTAGCCTTGTCAAAAAATATTTGCCTGCTAAATGTCATATATTCCCCGTTGCTTTCCCTTTCCCGATGTCCTGTGTCAACTGGGTAATCCTCCTTAGTATCCGTTCCCTTGATTAAGGCGCCTGGCGCAAGATAAATACTAATGTTTGAAGGGATGCTAAGTGTACCACAACAATAAAGGCCAGCCGGGAAAACAACGGTTCTTCCTGGCTCCTTGGCAATGTCATTTAGGGCTTGTTGTATATCGAATGTTTGTATCGCTGGAGAACTTTTAACACCGAAATCCACTATATTATAGACTTCACGGCTACTGAGATTAGGTGGTATATCTAATTCATCGGCTAGGATAGCGATTCTTTTATTGTTTACAGTAATCACTACGTTGGATTTATGGCTAAGCTCAAAAACCAATTTGCTATCAAGCAGGAGGCCTTCAAGCTTATAACTTTTCGGTTGAATTTGATAACTCTGTATTTCCTCAGAAAGGCCGATTGAAATTGTAACTCTTCCTTCAAAACCAAAATGGGCATAGTCGAGGGAATCTTGTTTCACAACAGGTACATCTAGCCCATTAACTGTTACTATAAAGGGACTTTGCATTGCTTCAGGTGCAATCGGATAAATTTCTAGAACGGTCGCTTTCATTTCTTTATTCCCTTGTCAGATTATTTGCTTCTAATCAGGGTGTATTTAGCAAAGCGCTGAACTTTGGAAAGTACTTAGTCTGACTTTTGGTCATTCATTTCTGGATAATAGGAATAAAGAAAGTTGCAAGAAAGTTGTGATTTAAACAATTGGGAAAATTTAGCTGTCGGCAGGGCTATTTCCAGAAGTATCCTGTTCACCCTCCCTTTTTATCGATAACAGTTCCACCAATAAAAAGGCCTCCTTAAATTATTCATTCAAAGGAGGCCTTTATAGGACATTCTTTTAAATTGTTTACTTATTGAACCATTCGTCCATCAACCTGTATATCATGCTGAGGAAATCCATTTTTCAGAAAAAGCTTTCTCTGGCCTTGTGGCTGGGTATTATCTGCTGGAAACTCCGATCTTTTTAGAGTTACAGTTTGGGCTCCTCCTAAGTCACCTTTTGTGGTTCCCGGAACATATTTCATAGTATGCACAGTTCCCTTAAATTCAACTTTTAGGGTAAAGGCCTTATTTGTCGTTACAGTTAAATATGGAATATGGTTTTGATTTTGTCGTTCATCACAAATGAGGTCAACAATGGCTGAACCAAAATGAAAATTCTGGATACCGTGTTTGGATAATTGCGTGATTCTCCAGGTCAGTTCATTGTTTTAGGCTTCCACCTTTTTAATCCCAATTTGATACTCAATGAGTTGAGAAATTGCACCTAAGGCAGACCAACCCACCATTGCACCCGACCTATAACTTCCATTGTCTTCAGCCTTCCACCATTTTTTTTGCTTTGTCTACATCTGGGATACCCGCAAGAAATGGCCAGAAGGAAGAATTGGACTCAACATTCGAGAAATTGTTTGGGCTTTCCATTTTATCTGCATAGAAGCCTCTAGGACTGTCCCACAGTTTATCGTTAATCTCTTTCTTGATAACTTCATATCGGGCAGTATATATATCTGCTATGTCCTTCTTTCCTAACAAGCCTGCCATTTTGCTGATATGCTCAGCATTTAGCGCTTGTTGAGCCGTAATACAAACCCATGCTCCTTTAATCTGACTCCAATGTGTACCTAATCGAGGTGTTGCATCCATCCCTGAACCCAGCGAGTTAGTTTTGTAAAGACCCGCGTTAGGACCTTCCGTTATTTTCATCCGCTCTTCGATGTATTCATATTGAGCAATGATAATAGGTAACACGTATTCAATTCGAGCTGTATCAGCAGAAAACCCAAAATGTTCCCATTCTACCCAGGAAAATAAGGGGGAATTGGTTTGACCATTACAGGCTGTTGCACAGCAGCGAGAGCCATCTCCAAATACTTCACGCGGTATGTATCCCTTATAATAATCTTGATTACAATTGTGGCTTCCATCCTTCACTTTACATTGCGAATTGTAGAACGTTTCAAAGGATTGGATACTGGGCCACATGTACCAAGCCCATTTCGCCAACTGTATCATAAAAGCGGTATTCCACATAAACGAATTGCCATTGTAAACTTCGTCCATGTAATACTTTGGCAAGTGAGTCTGTTCTGCTTTGGCCTTAAACATATTGAGTGAAGCAAGGCGCCAAGCTTTCCAGTAGAGACTAACCCATTCTGGGTGACCTTCTAGTATAGGTTGGGGCAAGCGTTTTTTCAGCCACTCAGGAGCCTCCTCAGGTTTTTTCCTGTCCACATATTGACTCTTGAATGTACTCAGTGCATCAGAATCCAAGGTCTGCTGATAATCAGCAAGTTCATAAACAGAATTAAATTGGGGTCCCTCAAAAGCATGAGAGTTTATTGCCAGGCAGGGCAAAATTGATATAATGGGTTATACCGCATAAAATCTCCTATAGAGGCAAGAAACTGTGGTTAAAGGCCACCAAGTCTATAGCGGCCATCATTAGACACTGTTGCAGACTCTACGATAGGGATAAGGGGGATTTGAAGGTACGCTTATGAGTTTTATAGTCTAAAAGAAGACTAACTATGAAAAGTTGCTTAGTTCTTTTTTTTTGTAAGAACCGCTACAGTTCCTCTTCCGAGAAGGAGAGGAGTGCCCTGAAATTCGCGCTGCTTTCCAAGGGGTGATTTCCTCCAGGAATTGATCCAATGAAAGGCTTGGTAACCTAGCTGAGTTCCTCCCAGGTCTACTGTATCGACTGGTAACATGGAGGCATCCATCATGTTATCATAGGAAATCAAGGAGATCTCTTGAGGGACCTGAATATTCGCCTGGCGAATTCCATGTAAAAAGGGGAGACAATGACTATCACTTGGAGCAATGATTGCTGTGATTTTTTCATTTAGCAGATGCCCTACAATGATATGAAAATTCCAGAGTCCTTTTAATGGGCTATCCGATTGATCTGGCCAGTTTTTTATAAAAGCAGCAAGATTAATGTAAGGGTCTAATGTCTTGTTTTGAAATTCATCATGAGCTTCGATTGTGTTTTTTATTAATTGAATAGATTTTTTCACCATACGACTACCATTTTGATGCATTGACTTTAATTGCTGTGCCAATACTTCAATTGTTAATTGACACAGTGATAGCTTGTTTGCCTCTGTTGGTATAATTTCAATTTCTTTATCTTTATTAATGGCTCGTGCTTCGTCTTGAAGACGCTTAAGTCTATCTAATTGCCATTGACTGCTATCCGTTGTTGCAAAGCCAATCGTCCGGTGCCCCTGATTATACAGATGACGAAGTGGCGCATTTGAAAAAAGCGAATCTGAATAATGGAAGTGGGCCAGATTAGAATAAATATGATAGTTCGAAAAATCACTTTCTTTTGTATCATACCATACCATGGGTACTTTTTTCGATTGAAGTGTTTTTAATAGGCTATGAAAATCCCCAAACTGTTTAATTGTTCCTGCAAGTAGAACACCTCGGATTCTATAGGCCTCTTTTTTAAAAAACGCAGAAATACCCTCTAATCCCTGAATCAATAAATTATTTTCATCGTCAACAATTCTTGCATTTGCTGCCTTCACATCAATCTTGTTTATATCATCGAGGGCGGCATTGACATAAAAACCCATGATGTCGTTATACAACACATCGCCGTTCGTGTCGGCAACTCCGGCGCAGCCATGGGATACGATCCTGATGGCATGAGTATGGCAAAATCAAATAGCATCTACAACGTTGTTATTGATCACTGCTCGGTCACGTGGGGCATTGATGAAGAGCTGTCAGTCGCGGATTTTCATGGTAACAAACGCCATGACATAACACTCCACAAGTGTATCATAGCCCAGGGTCTGCGCAATTCCACCCACCCGAAGGGCCCGCACTCGATGGGAACTCTGCTCAACGACACCAAGCAGGTCTCGATCATTGGCTGTTTATATGCCCACAATGATTATCGTAATCCCCGAGTCAACTCGGGGGCAATGGCGACTGTAGTGAATTGCGCCATGTACAACACCGGCTACAAGGGGATCGAGAACCTCAAGCGCATGCAGGTCGATACCATCGATTTGTTTTATGCCCATATTGATGATATGAACACTCCCGTAGAAGAATATCTCGAAGCGTTTACAAGGCTTAAATCAAGTGGTAAAATTCGATTTGCAGGGGCGAGTAATTTTTCGGTCTGGAGACTGGAAGAATGCCGACAAGCTGCTCTGCATAATTAAATCCAGGCTATTGGCTATTACAATGACTTGCGTAGCGAAAGTATTGATGCGATTTTACTATTTACTGCAGCACTGATTTTCCGATGTCCCGCTTCAGTAGGATGAACTCCATCGTCAAGGTCTTGCAAGGTGAATGAGTTTCGAAATTCAATGAGTTTAACATTCATTTTTGCTGCTAGATCATGGACGATATCGTTGTACTCAATGTTTGTTGACTCGGGAAAGAATTTTTGAGAATTCCATGGCGCAGGATTACATCGGCTGGGATCAATAGGACTTATTTCCAATACGGCAACTCGAGGAACCAGGTCTTTAGCCATTTGGATCAAATTCTCGAAGGATACTCTGAACTCGTGAGCTGTCATTCGTCTACTTTCAAAACTCCCAATGGATTGACCATCATTCACACCCACAGCTAAAAGAATCGCTCCTAAGTCTCGAGCCTTCGTTTCGTTTTGCATACGTTCAGCAACTTCGCCTGATGTATTTGCGGTTATACCCAAATTAAAGATTTCCCAATTTGGCTGGTATTGTCGCAAGTCGTTGCGTAAAAGGGGGACCCAACCAGTAGGCTCCTGAAATGAAATGCTATCACCAAATATTCCCAAACGATTTAAACTAATGGAGAGTTCCCCTTACTTAACAGTTCATTAAAAGATACAAAAAAGAAAGACTTTTCTGCATTTGCTTACAGTCCCTGCTGCACACGCTTTCAGTCAG
>JBBQAD010000115.1:0-8665 GCA_038315885.1 Fibrobacteria bacterium
AGTATCAGCTAAGAAGGGAGGATTTCCAGTAATCATTTCGAATAGGATAATACCCAACCCATAAATATCGCTCTGACCATCAACGCCCAGTCCTTCGCATTGTTCTGGTGACATGTATTCTGGGGTTCCCATGGTCATGCCGGTCGTCGTGATGCGTGTTACATCTGCCACTTGGGCAATTCCAAAATCGGAGATAAACACTCTATCTGAGGCGTCTATCATGATGTTTCCCGATTTTATATCTCGATGCACTACTTGTGCCAAATGTGCATATTTCAATCCTCGGCAAATCTGTTTGGCAATGTCAACAATGCGGGGAAAGTCCAGCGGCTTTTGTTCGCGAATGATGCGGCTTAGGGTTGTGCCCTGAACATATTGCATGGCGATGAATTTTTGATCTTGATCTTCGCCATAGTCGTAGATTGTAACAATATTGTGATGCTGCAAACGCGAAATGGCATAGGCCTCAGCATAGAAGCGTTCCGAAAATTCGGGACTGCGAGCCAAGCTTGGAGGCAATATTTTTAAGGCGACCAATCTGTCTAGGCCGATTTGGCGGGCTTTATATACATCACCCATTCCACCCTTGCCCAGGTGATCGGTGATCTCATAACCCGCAAACCGAACAGGTGTTACAGTATTTTGGGCAGTAGTGGGAAATACTCGATTCACGAACTTGACCCCCGTCGATGCCAGATTTAAATCCGAAATATAAAGAATTGCCCCGCCTTTGGGGCTTTCAAGTTTACTTGGGTTTTATGATGACCTTTAGAAAAAAGATTTATTGGAGTGCCAAAAGGCCTTTTTCTAAACGCTCTAAACCCTTTTGGATTTTCTCATCGGCGCTGGCATAGGAGATTCGGATATAACCCTCCTGGCCGAAAGCCGAGCCGGGAATAACTGCAAGCCCTTGGTTTACAAGCAGATACTCACACAGTTCTAGTGATGTATCGATACGGATGTTACCAAATTTTTTTCCGAGAAAGTGTTCAACACCTAAAAAAAGATAAAATGCTCCATCAGGTGGATAAACGGAAAGTCCTGGAATTGTGCCAACCTTCTTCAAAGCCAATTCTCTGCGGCGATAAAAACAACGGGTCATTTCTTCTACCGAAAGGTCGTCTTCATTGAGGGCGGCGGCAGCAGCCAATTGTGAAATGTTGCTGGGATGGTGAGTTATTTGGCTTTGCAGCATTGCCAATCTCTGGCTGATGCTAAGGTCTGCAGCGATGTATCCAATTCTCCAGCCCGTCATCGCATACGATTTTGATACTCCGCTTACCAGAAGGGTTCTAGCCTTCATGGCCTCGCTTAACGAGGCAAGACTGATATGTTTGGCCGGAGGATAAATAATTCGTTCATAGATTTCATCGGATAAAACGAAAAGGTCATGCTTAATGATAAGATCTGCCAGTGCCTGCAATTCAGCCTCTGTATAGACAGCGCCGGTGGGATTAGCGGGTGAGTTTAGTACCAGAAGTTTGCTTTTTGCAGTGATATGTTTCTCAAGTATTTCAGCTTTAAGCTTAAAGTCTGTACTAAAATCGGTAGAAATAATTACTGGAACGCCTCCGGCAAGCTTAACCAGTTCGGGGTAGGTTACCCAATAGGGGGCTGGAATAAGAACCTCATCGCCTGGATTGACCAGGGCCATGATACATTCATGGATTGCATGCTTGGCACCACTGGTGATAATGATTTGTTCTGTACCATAATCAAGATTACTCTCGCGCTTGATTTTGGCGACGACTGCTCTTTTTAATTCAATCTTCCCGCTGGGATCGGTGTAACGGGTGCGTCCCGCTTCAATCGCTGCGATACCGGCTCTTTTAGCTGAAGGAGTAGTCTCAAAGTCAGGTTCACCGGCGCCCAAGTTTATCAAATCTGCACCATTGGCGAGCATGGCCTTGGCCCTCGTGTCGAGAACAACAGTTTGCGATGCCTGCAGATTTAGAATGCGTAGTGACAGTTCCTTCATGATTTTTTTCGTCTTTCCATCCATCCGATAACTGTGGGAACACTGAGCCCGGTGGCTATAACAGAAAAGGCTAATGCCATGCAAGTGATCAAACCAAGTGAAGCCAGACCGCGATGATTGGAGAAAGCAAATCCAATGAAGCCGCCCATGGCCGCCAGATTTGCCATGACAATTGGGGGTCCACTTCTTCGAATAACGTGGGACAAGGAACCAAATCCATCTTCCAGATAACGATGATACAGATGAATCGAATTTTCGATTCCCAGGCCAATAACCGCAGGCAATGCGATCACATTGTAATGATTCAGTCGTATTCCCATCAATTTCATAAAACCAAGGGTCCAAAATAAACTAAGCAACAGAGGCATGAGAATCAGTAATGTTCCTGGTAGGCTGCGCACATCCAGAAAAACCAAAATACTGATAAGAAGCAGTATCCATAGTACAGCTCTCTGAACTGTAGGCACCACTTGACTCAATAGGTCTGCCTGAACCATGCTTTCGTTGGTTGCATAGAACGTCTTTCCATTTGGTAGTGTTACTTTTCCCACATCTTCCGCAAAAGCCAGCATGTCAAGGCCATGGTCTAAGTCTACCGCAGGAAATACAAAAACAAAATTGCCTGAGCTGGAATCTCTGCCTAAAAACTTTCTGCGATAATTAGAGGGTAAATCTGTTACACTAAGAACTTGTTCATTCCAGGCAGCCCGTAATTTTTGGAGATTGCTTTTCCAAGGCTCGACGGCGCGATTGGCGAGGTCTTCGGTGATGGTTGCTTTTAAATAGTTGATTATTTTCAATTTCTCTTCTTGATCTGCCGGCAGTAAATCGGAGAGACACATCACATCGGCAATGGTGGGGCTCAAGCTGTCTACTGCGCGAATTCTTCGCAGTTGGTCGGCGATTCTCTGGGCCTGGTTTTCATTATCTGCAATAATGATGGCAGGAAGTGTGATCGCTTCTCCAGAGGCTTGCAGCAGGCTATCTGCGCGGTAGTTCTGGTTGTTAAAACCCAGTTTTTCCAGATTAAATTCAAACCGGGTTTGCGGTCCTGTAAAGCCTACTCCCAATGTTATCACTACAATCAAGGCTAGGGAGGATCGCCAATGGCTATAGGCTTTGTCCGAGCCCATTTCTCGGTTATATAATCGTTTCCCATAGACAGGAATCAACCCCATTGGTTCAACGAGAATGAGTATACAGGGAAAAACCAACAGTGTAGCAATCAATGAGCAGAGTATACCGATGCCTGCCATTAAGCCAAATTGGGCCAGACCGGGAAATGGAGACAAAGTGAGGGTAAAAAACGCAGCAGCTGACACCAATAGACTGGTGGAGATGGCCGGACCTGTTTCCAGAATGATGGTTTCAAAAGCCACTTCTGCACTCAAACGTTTGAGTCTTTCTTCGCGGTAGCGGGTCAGCAGATGAATGGCCGCGTCCAAACCGATTCCCACTAAGACAAAGCCCAGTGCCGCCGAAATTAAATTAAGATGCCCCACCATAAAATAGGTGGCAGCCAGGGTCCATAGAACGGCCATGCCAGCAGGTATAATGACCAATAGAACACCTGAAGGAATTCGAAAAAAGAAAAGCAATAACAGTATAACAATCACGGTAACTGATATTTTTCCAGCATTTACAATTTGGGAGAACAGCCTTCCTTCGTTTTGAATGCGTTGCACTAGTTCTCCGGAATATTGTATCTCGGGAGGATTAGCCATACTATCGTTCAACTCGTGTTGGACGATTTTGACATCCTCAAAAAAGCGACGGCAGTGGGCAATATTTCCCATCTCAAAACGCGGATAGATTCTCAAAACCCGGATTTGACCATCCGGGCTTCCCAGATTTTCTTGCAGTCGGCCAAAGTACTTCTGCTCCAAATCATCAAAGCGGATGTTCTCTTCTTGCGATTTTTCTTTTTCTTCATCGCTCAAGAGGTTGATTAAGATGGGGTTGCTTTTCTTTTTGCTCAACCAAAATTGGGTTTCTACTCGTCTTTGAATCTCCTTTAAGTCACTTAAGGTGATATAGAGGAGTTTATGTTTACGATAGAATTCTGCTTCAGTCTTATATTCGAGAATATTGATATCGGGATGGGTTCGCAGTTTTCTGCGGAAAAAATCGAGTACTTGATCATTCTTACTGGAATCGGGGGAGTGAATCACGATGGACAAATGACCCAGTCCTCCAAATTTTTGTTCCACTTGCTGCAGCACTTGAACGGATTTGGAATCCTTGGAGTAAAGGTCTCGTAGTGACCAATTTAATGGGAGTTTAAGGCTGTAAAAAAGCGCTGCCGCGCTTATCAATAAACTGAAACCAACAATCCAGGCAGGCTTGCGGTGGCACAGGTGAAAAAAACGGCAGAGGAATGTAAACATATTCTAAAGTCGAAACCGAGTGAACAAACCCGTCAAGAATCCGCCTAAAGTTAATACAAGGTATCTCAAAGCCCTAATCCAATCATGCGTGAGAAAACCATCGGATCGGCTATGAAATTCGATAAATCCCCGCATTCTAGCGTAAAAATCAGGGGAGGCTAACAACAGTCCATGGCGACCGAAAAAGAGACCTCGATTCCAACAGGAATCAGCAGCAAAATCACGTCGATAGCTATCGGAGCGGCAACCTCCATTAGGGGCTTTCAAATGGAGAATGCGAGGTTTTGGACTTCCTAAAATTTTTCGACCTCGCTTCTTGAGTCGCAGTGCCAAATCTATTTCTTCGCCTTCCGCGTTTCCAACATACAAGTGAAAAAACCAGGGATAGGGAGGAAGAATTTTTTTGGGGATTAAAAAGCAGCCTCCAGGAAAAAAATCCAAGTCCATTTCATTAGTGAAATCATAGCGGGTTTGAATAGCGCCGCTACGAAGATTGATGTTCCCTGGAATAGGGATATTGGGTAAATCTTGTTGGTCGACTGAACCGGCTATTACTCGATTGGGATGGACTCGATGTAGCTCCCGAAAGTGAGTTAAAAGGTGGTGATCAGGGATAATGTCATCATCCAAAAAGAGTAACACTTCATTTTTCGCCTTCTGTATCCCTAAGTTTCTGGCTCGGGTCAAGGATGCTGGGCGCAATCCGAAAAACCGAATTTTTAAAGTTTGTAACTCTTGGGGTGGATGTAAACGTGGATGATTCTGGTCAATGACCAGAATTTCATCGCCTTCCCGCATTTGCTGTTCTAAAGCGCTTAATGTATCCCACAATAAGGAATCCCGGCCATAGGAGGGAATTAAAATGGATATGTTGACTTGTCTATCCATTTGGGGATTCCATAGTCTTCCTCAATGTCGTCTTTATCTGGCGAATTCGCTGGGCTTCACATAGAATATGAAATAAAGCACGTTTTTTGCGTAACTTCCATTGCTGAAGTGGATCATCCACGTCCGGTTGATTTTTATCTGGATTTAATAAAAATACATCATCAAATTCTGCCAAAGAGGGTAGGGTTTTAAAATCTGAAAGACAAAGCCATTTCTGGCTGTTACGAAAGGCCCTTTGCCACTTGCATTTTTGGCTAAAATCCCCATCAAGGTTAACTTGAAATAAAGATCCAAGTTTCGCAAATAACATCGGATCTCCAATTGGCTCAATTTGGATAAGCATCTGATAGCAATAGTCTGCAATCCGAGTTTGAGTTTCTTGTATGGAATCCATATGCATGGTTTCGGCTTTGAAAAACGATGAAGTTTCTAATTTTTCATTGAACCATAGCAGGTAGTATAAGTAACTCAACTGTGCTTCAATCATGAGACTTGTATCACTACCTTCTTTCAGCAGTGAGGGCTGTTTACTTAATTGACTTAAGATTCTTAGAGTGTCACAGAGCATTTCAAGGGCAATCAGTTTTTTTGGGGTCAAATCAGGATTGTTACTCTTGCGAAGCAAAATTCTTAGAGCTTCCCAGGTCCGTTTTTCCGATTCTATAATTTTGGGAAGGGAATCGTAAAGGGCGCGAGAAAGCCGAAGGCTATTGGGATGCAGAACGCTATTAGCAAAAGAGTGTGACCCTCCAGATTCTAATTCATGTACCCATTCTTGGGGCCGCATTGCAACTGCAAGTGCTTTTTTAGCTAGTCTGATCTGTAACAGGGCTAGGCCAAGGGGTTCGAGAGGGTCTAATCCCCGCTCAGATCTTTTCAGTTCGGTCTCATTCTTTTCGGCCCAATTCTTTGCGGCACTTCGATAATAGTTCGCGAGAATTTTGCTGGCATAAAAGGCGAGTTCAGAGTTTTTTTCACCGAACACGCTTAATCTCTCCATTGCCTGCTTCATAGCGAGGGAAGAAAATTGGTGATGCTGGATTAGTGAATCGGTATAGTCGCTGGCAAGTAAGAACTGTAACAGATTTTGTTCCCAGTTTTGTGAAAAAGTCATAGCCCCCGACATGGAAGCTTCACTAGCTTGAGTTTGCACCTGGATATTGTATACATATTGACGTTCCCAAGCATAAAAACGGCGATACAAGTTTTCTAGTGATTCGAGCCTGTCCATTTGTGTGGGGAGTGAATTAGCAGCTTGCAAATTTAGTGAGTCTTGCTTGGTCCGATTACGATTTAGTGTAGCAAGCATTTTCACAGCCCGCAGAGCTTCTTTCTGGCATTCTGGTTTTTCGCTTAAGCGCAGCACCAGTAAGACCAAAGCAGTTTGATCCTCTGTTGCTTTTACTGTCGGTAAAATAGAGTCGATAAACCAGGAAAGGGAATTGACGTTCTGCTCTTGGATTATCTGCACCAAACAATTGAATTGATATTGGCTTTTCTTGCCGATATCTACTGTGCTATTCATATAAATAATAGCAGCTAGGGAATCAAAGGGACGACGGCTCCAGGGAGGGAGGGAAAGAATCCATTGTTGGTTAAACAATCCTTTCAGATAGATCTCTTCATCATTGACCGTCTGTTTTACCTTGGAACTTGGAAGAGATGCGAGTTTCTGCAAGTAGCTAAGTGCCGACAGTGTATCACCTAGTTCCAAATAGCGATCCGAAGTAAACAGTAAAATGGTATCAAGCAAGGGTCGAGAAATCGACTGCTTGGATATAGAATCCAATTTCTTGAGAGCAAAGGCAGGTGCCGAAGTGCTCCAAGTTTGCGTAGCCTGACGATAGACACATTCCACTATTCGGTGGTTTAACTGTTCTCGGGAAACCGGAAGAAAGACTACACTTAGTACTGAACGAAATAATTGTTCTGCTTCCTGGTATCTAGTCAATTGATATGCGCATTGGCCTCCAAAGAATCTTGCTTCAGCGCCAAAGCGAGTTTGTCCATTAAATTGTTTACAGATTGAATGATACAGTATAAGCGCCATTTCTTTTTGACCAATTTGGCTGTATTGATGTGCTTGATTAATCGCCAAAGTCTGTAAATCAGGTGAATCAGGAAAGGCTTTACCATAGGATGTGAATACGTTATCCCAATCCGATACCCTTGGGATTTGTTGAAATAAAACACTGTCCTGCTGGTCAGAACTCAGACTAGTAGCAAGCCCATTTTTCCAATTATTAAGAATATCAGAGTAAATATTGAAAAAATGGATATATAAGCTTTGAGGAAGAGCTTCCGAATTCCAATTTCGAGTTTTTAAAAATTGAACCACATTTTCTAAACATTTTTCTTGAGCCTTGCTACCCAACATGCTTGATTTTTCAGAGCACAGATTTTGAAGTTTTTTCAATTCGATATCGTCTCGAACGGATTGCTTTAGGGCTTGCTCTAAATACTTGGATTCGACAGAATCGGTAATAGAAAAGCAATGTGAAAATAGGACTAGCAGCAGAGTAAATAGAAACATTGCTAGGGTAATATACTGGCCCAGTAGGGTGATTGAACAGGATTGAGATTACCTGAACTGATTCTAAAAGAACCAGAGACGCTTTTAACCGAATCTGAATGAACAATATACCCTTTTGGAATACCGCCCTGCTTGTCTACAGTGGCCAAGAGCAACTTACCTTCTATCAATCCTTCCATGTAAGGGCCTGAGGGTCGATTGGTAATACGGAGGATGAGCTCTTGCACTCCGCTGGTATCGGCCACCAAGACCTGCGATTTCGCAGACAGTAATGCTGTGCTCAGCAAGATTCTCAGCTTTGACTTGGAATCATATAAATTGGCTTCACTTAAAGGAAATTGAATAAGTGCCCAGGCTGAGTCTTTTGTAAGTTCATTGGGATCTATCTGAATGGATTCCCAACGTCTTTGTATCTGTATTTTGTTAGAACTATGGTCAAAATAATATTTTAGTGTATCACTATCAATCACAAATTGTATGAAAAATGCTTCGGAAAAGCGGCTAAATGGTTTGCTCAGATAATCTTGTGGGTCTTGTTTGGTGAGAACAAGTCTAACATTGCTTTGTTGGCTCTCAAGTCTAACTTTATTTTCACCATAACTTTTTAATTCCAGTCTTGAAGCGGGAAGAGAAGATAACATAAATTCAAAACTGCTGTCCTTTGCAGTTCGAAGTGGATCATTGGCAGCGAGTATCATTTGAAATCGACCTGAATCGCTATGCCATGTGCTTGGCTTTGGCATCCAGTCCAAAGTAGTATAACTGGAGGCCTGATGATTGCTATCAATTTTCAAATCATAAAAACGCCCATAGTGACACTCGAGTCGCTTAGAATTGATAAACATGGTATCCGCACGCCAATATCCTACATAGGGATCT
>JBBQAD010000114.1:0-8687 GCA_038315885.1 Fibrobacteria bacterium
TCTCAATTATGGATTCTCCCCTGTGATTCTACCCATGAATCGCTTCACACTGTTCTACTTAATTTTGCGCAAAAAGTTTCAGCCAGCCATGTTTTTTGGAATCTGCCTGCTGAACCTCAAGAAAGGGCGCAAACAGAAAGCGTAAGACTTCATCTTTCCGAACATGACATTGTATGCAGAAGTTTTGATAGCAGCATGCTCTTTAGTCCAGGGACGGTATTAACAAAAGCCGGCGCCCCATTTTTGATGTTTACACCCTTTTATAAAGCCTCATGCAGTCAATTCTCCACATTACAAAAGCCAATAAGGGTAATCGAGGCACTCGGAGGAGATACAAAAAAAAATAATTCTCTAGCTGCCAAAAATTCAGAGTTACAATCAAAAGTATTGGGACTTGCCAGCCTTTTACCCGATTCTAATTTAAAATGGCAGCCAGGTGAAAAGGGGGCCATTGCTGTTCTGCAGGCATGGGCAAAAAGTGCTGTAAATCGCTATCCTACGGCTCGTGATATCCCCAGTCTGGATGGAACTTCGAGAGTATCACCCCATTTGAATTATGGCGAACTAAGCCCGCGTCAAATCTTTTTTTCGGTAAAAAACCAAAGCGTCGGCAAAGATGTATACATTCGCCAGCTTTTATGGAGAGATTTTGCGGCTCAGCTCCTGATATCCCGTCCCAGCCTGCAGTATGAAGCAATGGACAGTCGCTTTGAGAAATTCCCTTATCGAAATTCTGAAGTTGAGTTACAAGCCTGGCAATTTGGTATGACAGGATATCCCTTAGTCGATGCGGGAATGCGTCAACTGTTACAATGCGGGTGGATGCATAACCGAGTTCGCATGCTGGTTGCCAGCTTTTTGGTGAAACATTTATTACTCGATTGGCGCAGAGGAGCAGAATGGTTCTGGGAAAGACTGTTAGACGCGAATTTGGCCAACAATACACTAGGTTGGCAGTGGTGCGCGGGATGCGGTCCCGATGCCGCTCCCTACTTTCGCATTTTTAATCCCATCCTACAAAGCAAGAAATTCGATCCACAGGGGCTATATATTCAGCGTTATGTACCCGAGCTAAAGGCTCTTGAAGCCAAGTATATTCATGAACCTTGGTTGGCTCCCGACTCCGTGTTACAAAAAGCCGGTGTAATACTCGGTAAGACCTATCCGAAACCGATAGTCGATCATCAAGCGGCCCGAATGCGTGCTTTAGCAGCTTATCAACAAATGCGGAATGAATAATACAGAATAAAATAATACTACGAAATATTCTGGTCGATATACATTTGAATTACTCGAGGGCGGCTCAGACTGTCTCTTTTTTCCACTTGCCAGCGATCCAGGCTTTGAACAATTCCCAGTTGTAATAGAAGGTGGGAACGACGACCAAGGTAAGTGCAGTGTTAAACAACAGACCCCAGAAAATGGCCCAAGCCATGGGGGACCACCATTGAGAAGTTTCCGAGCGTAACACAATCTTCAAATGAGTAAAATCAATTCCGGCGCCTGTAGCCATGGGTACCAGTCCTATCATGGCTGTAACGGCTGTCAGAATAACCGGGCGTAGGCGGGTTCGACCGCCTTCAATAACAGCCTCTCGCAGCGATTCTCCTTGCTCCCGCAGTTTGTTGATGAAATCAATCAGCACGATACTGTTTTTCGCGACAACGCCTGCCAAGGCGATGATACCAATACCACTCATAATGATGGAAAATTTGACACTTTGAAAGGGAATTAGGCGATCAGTAATCAATAAACCCCAGAAGACTCCACCGATGGAAAGAAGGATACTGCCAACGACTAGTAGGGGTTGAAACACAGAGTTAAACTGAAAAACCATGGTTAAAAAGACTAAAGCTACGGCAATTAAGAAAGCCAAACCCAAGAAAGCCTGAGTTTCTTCTTGGTCGCGGTTGCTGGTTCCGGGGCGAACTGTATAACCTGGCGGGCTCTTCACTTTTGCAACCGCAGCGTATACATCAGTCTTTGATTTTTGTTCGTTGGCTACTCCAGGAGACATTTCAGCCCAAACTTGAATGGTACGTTGGCCGTCCAGATGTTTAATACTCGACAAGCTGGCACCCTGTTTAAAGGTCGCAATTGAACTTAAAGGAGTCGACTGGTCTTTGTTGTTTACAACCACGCGGTCAAGGCCCATCAGGTCTTCTCTTGTTCCGGGGGCTAAACGCACCATAATTTTATGTTCTTCATCGCCCTGCCGAAATTTACCGGCTTCGATTCCATAGATGGCGCTGCGCACGGCCATGGCAGCCTGGCTGGAAGAAACTCCCAAACGCTTCGCCATATCTCTGTTTACATCAATCCGAATTTCCGGTTTGGCAGGCTCATAATCCCAACCGACATTGCGCAGGTCAGAAAATCCCATCAACATTTGCCGCAAAGAATCGGCCACTGAAGACAGTGTTTCAAAATCATCCCCAATCACCTCAAGTGATATTGGGTGACCTTGAGGAGGGCCTTCATTTTGTTTTTTTATAGTAAGCTTCCAACCTGGCAGCAATGTCGGAAGGCTATCTTCCAACCACTTTAAAGTGCCCCATGAAGAAACTTCTCGATGTTCAAATTCCGTAAAGGCGAGATCGATATAGCCTTTATGGCTTTCAGCGCTGCGCGAGGCTCCCATGTCATCGGGTTTACCCATGCCGGTCACTGCACTGACAATGTCTATATCACCTACAGACTCGGGCATTTTAAGAATCTTCTTTTCAATGACACTGAGAGCGGAGTCAGTGGTATGAATCGAGGTGCCCAGGGGTCCTTCTACTTCGGCAGCAATGACTTTAGGTTCCACGTTAGGAAAGAACTCCACCCCACGACCCAAGAATCCGTAAGCCACAATTCCGGACACAACAAAGAAAAGCCCGAAAAGTCCAACCCAAACTGGATGATCAATCCAAAAACCCAAAGTTCTAGCGTAACTCTTGCGCGCTCCTTCAAAATTATCGGAATGGCCTTCTTCCATCTTGCTGGCATCTTTTTGATTCATGAAAAGTGAGGCAAAAACGGGATTGAATACAAAGGCAACAAACAGCGAACCCGTAAGTGTTACGATCACTGTAATGGGTAAATATTTCATGAACTGACCCATGATTCCAGGCATCCACAAAATTGGAATAAAGGCCGCGACTGAGGTAATCGTCGCCGTGGTGACCGGTACCATGACTTCCCGCGTGCCATCAATTGCGGCCTGAATTCGAGTTTTACCCATGCCTAGATGGCGATAAATATTTTCAACCACAACGATTCCATCATCAACCAACATTCCAAGGGCAATTACCAGAGAAAAGAGAACTACCATGTTCAAAGTGACATTCATGCTGCTCAGAACCAAAAATCCCATCATCATACTGAAGGGAATAGCGGTTGAAATGAAAAAGCTGTTGCGCAGGCCCAGAAAGTAAGAGAGTAACAGTACCACCAAAATAAGGCCCATAATAATATGGTTGCGGAGTTCGTTTACCATGTGGCGAATTTCGGTGGACTGATCCATGGAATATTCGGCGTGGGTGCCAACAGGCCATAATTCTTTGGCTTCTTCGACTTTAGCCTTGGCCTCATCAACAATGCGAATAATATTTTCGCCTGTTCGTTTGGTAATCGTGATTGCCAGCGAAGGTTTGCCGTTTAAACGGGCAATACTGCTGCGGTCGCGAGAATAGGTAAATTGCACATTGGCAACATCGCGAACCCGAACAAGTGAATTTCCTTCAGAGCGAATCACCAAATCTCCGAATTTTTGAGGATCTTTTATTTCACCAGTCATGGCCAAAGTGAAGCGGTTGCCGCCCGCACTTAGTGTTCCGCCGGGAATGTTGGCATGTTGAGCGCTTATAGCATCAGCAATATCGTGCAATGTCAGGTGATACTGCTCTAATTTGTCAGTGTTAACATCAACCGCGATTTCACGTTCCTGTTTTCCGGTGATTTTAACTTCGAGTACACCATTGATTTTTTGCAGGTCCCGTTTGAGATTTTCAGCGATATATTCGAGGCGATCAATTTCATAATCGCTAGAAAGTGAAATGATAAAAACCGGAATGCTGGAAAAATTTAGTTCTTGAACGATAGGGTCTTCTACATCGGGAGGTAAGTCTCCCTGGGCAGCGTCCACCTTGTCTTTGACTCGGCGAAGAGCAGTTTCCACTACGACATCGGGTGAAAACTCGACCTGAATAAGTGATACACCTTCTTCTGATTGGCTGGTAATCTTTTTGACTCCATCCATTCCTTTTAACTGATCTTCTATTTTCTGAGTTACAATAGTTTCAATATTTCCCGGAGACGCGCCAGGGTAGATGGTAGTCACAAAAATCAAGGGAATCTTGATTTCGGGAAACGACTCAGAAGGCATTTTCAAATACGCAATCAGTCCTGCCAATAGCAGGATAAAGGCCACCACCAAAGTGGTGACGGGATTGTTCACCGCAAAACGAGTCATGCTATACGCCCTTCTTAGCCTTAACTGGGGTTCCTTCAGTAACCAAAAAGGAACCGCTGGTGATGAGCATGTCACCGGGTTTAAGTCCGCTCAGAACGAGTATGGAGTTGCCTTGGGCTGGGCCAAGTACAATGGTTTTTTGAACTGCTTTGCCGCCTGATTCAATCATGGCAAATGTACCACTGGCCAAACGTATAATGGCCTGAGAAGGAATCGATACAGCCTCAGGATAAGTGCGAACAAGCACCCGCACATTGCCTACTTGTCCCGGAATCAAGGATTCACCTGTATTGTTTAACTCAGCGATTACAGTTAGGGTTCGGTTTCTCGAATCCACTGCTCTATCCAATTCAGAGATATGTCCTTTAAAAGTTTCTTCGCCGTTTGTTCCACTGAGCGAGGTGAACTCTACGTCCAACTTTTCTTCAAGTTGAGCGGCATCTGATTCGGGAATGCTGAATACCGCTTCAACCTTATCCAACCTGGCAACCCGAACAGTGGGTGCGCCAGGTGGAACACTTGAAAATTTTTGAATCTGTTTGCTGACCAGAACTCCGTTAAAGGGAGTCAAGCAACGGCTGTCATCATAGGCTCGTTTGGCTTGCAGATAGCCTACTTTCGCCCCTTGGACTTGCAGCTCTGCTTGATCGAGCGAAGCTGTTCCCAGGGAACCTTTTTCCACATTAACTTTGGTACGTTCCTGTTCACCCTTCGCCAACTTTAAGGAGGCATCAGCCTGTAACATCAGAGCTCGAAAGCGATCGCTTTCAATGTCACACAGCGCTTGGCCCTGTTTAACCCTGGTTCCTACGTCAGCTACTGATTGGACATGGCCGCCTGCCCCGGCATTTAACATCGCATCATCGATACCGCGAATCTCGGCAGCATAGTTTCGCCAATCTTCAAAAGGTTGGGCTTTTACCTGTGTTACAACAACATCAACGGCAGCCGGGCCTTTCGATTCTTCCTTATCTTTCTCTCCGCCGCAGGCTAGCAGTGCTAATGCTACAAGGCCTGAGATGCCCCATTTTAATTGATGAAACGACTTCATTTCGCGGTCTCCTCATCCGTTACCGGATATCCCAACACAACGCGCAGATGCGCTGCGGTTTTTACTTGTTCAACTTCAGCGGCCAATAAACCCAATTCTGCTTCCCGAAGTCTATCTTCGGTTCCCAGCAAATCCATTAAGACTCCCTTTCCGCTATTAAAATCACTTTTCATCAGGTTATAGGCCTCTCGCAAGGCATCGACAGTTTCCTGCATGGCAGCTAGCGAAGAATCAGAGGCAACTCTGTTTACATAGGCGCTTCTGGCTTCCATCTCTATACCTTGGCGGGCCTGTACTTGTTGAATCTCTAGAGATCTTGCATCAGAACGAAATTGCCTGGCTTTTGACCTAAGGCCGAAGCCATCAAACAGAGGCCAATACATTCCAATTCCAATCTGCCATTCTTTATTGTTATCAAAATCAGTGAGTTGATCGGTCTTGTATGCCAAGATTCACAGTTTTCACGATGCTTCTATACTGGGCCGATACAACATGGTCATATACTCTGCGGTGCCAACTAGAACTTTTTTGTTTAACTCTAGTGATTTAAGATCCTGTCTTTTTTCAATGGCAACACTCGCAGCCTCATCTTGGGAAGCAATCGGTGTAGTGGGTAAAGAATTCCATGCACTCACACTATCGATTTCGAGGGGACTCTCCAAGGGGCGTCCTAACAAACGGTTCAAGTTAAATTGGGCCAGCTCGGCATTGCTTTTCGCCTTGAGAATTTCAGGTTCTAATTTTCGCAAAGCAGCCTTAGCCAAAAGGTTTTGTGATTTGGCCCCCGATCCCATGGAAAAATTTCGATCCAAAAAGTCTAGCGTCTCTTGATATCGCTTTCGAGAGTCTTCTAGTGTATTCACATTCGCTCGTGAAATTAAACACGCGTAATAGGCTTCAGTCACTTCCATACCAATTTGATGTTTGCCCCGTTGATCATCTGCGCTTTGGGCTTCGATTACCAGATTCGCTGTGTGGAGAGCTTTAGTTGTTCTTCCAAATGAAAAAATGGGTTGTTTCACTTCAACTCCGTAAGAATAACGGGTCTGAGTGACACTGAATACATCAGGCATGGGAGGCGCATTGGGATCGGGTGCGCCAAAAAGGCCGCTAAACGCAGAACCATCCTGAGGACTATTGCCGCGGCCGGCATTGGCGTAGACTGCGACTTTAGGCAAAGCCTCTGCCCATACTTCACTCTTACGAGCCGATAATTTGCTTTGCCCTGCTTCCATAAGCTTTGCGCTGGCGCCATTCTTTTTGGCTTCCGAAATTGCTTGCTGCAGGCTTAGGGGCTCTGAATGAATTGAATGTAAGGCGATAGTAACACAAAATCCCAAGGGGGCAATCCATCTAAGACCCATGGACAGGGGCCAAATGGATTTGGCGAGATCAGTCATCATGTGAGATGGGCCTTTCAAGGATTAGGCATAAAATGGTTTGAACAAATTTCTCTTTAAACGATAGTAAGCTGCAAGCTAATTGTTGAGAGCATGGGCGTTAAGCCGCATTAAATGGCGACGAATAGCACAGGTGCACTTGCCACCTTTTCTTATAGACTTAAAAATGAGATACCTAAAGATAGAGCTTCTCGAATTTGCCGGGATTCATTTTGGCTCTGATCATAACGCGCTTCAAAGGCAAAATTAACGTTTACATATTTCGAAATTTTTGCCGTTAGACTATTATCCCAATTGGCCACCATTTCGTCTGCACCTTTAAAATTACTGAATACATCCAGAGCTGAGCGATAGCTCAAATTGTCCATAAAGTCTAGGGCATATTCGATGTTCAAGGCAATGCCTGGCTCGTTTTTAAATGATTCAACTTCTGCAGTCTCTTTGTTATCGGCGTAGCCGTAATCAGGCGAGAAGGTCTGTTTTAAGGCAAAGCCAAGGCGACTGCTAAAACCATTAAAAGGGGTGTAACCAGCGCCCACGGCTTCAATAATGTAGGCCGGATCAAAAAAGTTACTGACCTCGGTCTTGGATGTATCGGTGTAGGTATATCCCTTGGTGAATTGCGACTGTGCATTAATAGAGGTAAAGGGATTAACGTATAGACCCAATCGATAGAAATACAAGCTTTGCAAATTGATTTCATCGGCCGTTTTTCGCAGGGCTAGGTCGCCAATTTTTGTCTGTCCGTAGGAAATTTTGGCTTTGTTTTCCCAGAGATGCAGTGGAAGATCGAGCATGGCTGAACCTTCGAATAGAAAAGTCCAGTTGAGAGCATCTTCACCTCCCTTGACCCAATTATCATAGTAAGCCTGGCTTAAATTGACTGAACCGTTTAGAATGCGATTCCAGCCATACTTTACTGAATCAGGTGTCTTTGAAACGGTCGCTACGCTTGAAGTTACCTTGGCCGCTACATAGGCCACTCCAAGCGCTTTCTCCTCTCCAAAGACAGAAAGGCCATAACAACAAAGCCCAAGGGTGAGGAGTAAAGGTTTCGAAGGCATGATGAAATTTCCTTTTCATAAAAGTGAATGACTCTTACGATAGTAAATGAGTATTAAAGCCACATTAAATCGACTTTTGAGGGATTATCTTGCCAGTCGGGGCATAGGTAGATACTTTTCCTATATGTTATCGGAATATCTCCCCATCCTGATTCATGCCATAGTCGTTTTTACAATCGGTTGTGCCGCGATTGCTTTAGCATCCCTGCTTGGACCTCGCACAAAGAGCCGTCAAAAATTTGATCCCTATGAATGTGGATTGGAGCAAATTGATAACCCCCATAAACCTATCGCAATTCGATTCTATACCTTTGCCCTGCTTTTTATTCTTTTTGATATCGAAACCATTTTTTTGCTTCCATGGGCCTATGGATTTAAATCGCTAATTGGAACGGGCGCTCTGCCAGCGGTTCTCTTTTTTCTGGCTATACTTGCTCTCGGACTGTTCTACATTTTGAAGACAGGAGCACTGGATTGGGAGTAGAAAAACCCTTCGATTTCGCGACGACCACCCTCGATTCCGCAGTGAACTGGGCCCGGGCGAACAGTCTATGGCCGATGCCTTTCGGGGTGGCCTGCTGTGCAATTGAAATGATGGCTGCCCTCATGTCGAAGTATGATGCCTCGCGTTTTGGCAGTGAAGTACTCAAATTTGCTCCTCGCCAAAGTGATTTGATGATCGTGTCAGGGCGAATCTCCCTCAAGATGATGCCTGT
>JBBQAD010000349.1:0-4388 GCA_038315885.1 Fibrobacteria bacterium
AATTCCGCTCTTTGGATACCTGTATGCAGTATGGGATTACTCCCAATGGCAGCCGAGGGGTGGGTCGATTGTTGCGTCTCATCTGTGAGCCGCGCATGCGAGAGGAACTGGATTTTAGCATTGAAAATTGGAAGCGCCTGGACGACATTTTTAGTGAAAATAATCCACCCTTTACTTCGTCACTGGAATCGTTGCTCAATCTTTTTTATGGATTCCATCCCGATTGGAAAAATCTCACTTACTTGTGGAAGGACCGGGGTTTTGATGAGCGCGAGGGTTCTGATTTGGAATTACTGAACGTAGTGCTTTCGATTATAATTCTGTGTGATCAGTATAATCATTCTCGGCAAGGTTTGAATAAAGATGAATTTTTGAAACAAGCCGAATCTAAAATAGAGCCCTTTAGATGGTATTGCCACTTTCTGAATTTTTGCAGGCAAAAAGGCATTTTATATCCAAGTCTGGGCATGGAACACATGACATTTCTCGAGGCCAATTTGTATAAGATGAAAGAACCCTGGAAACCGGAACTTCAAATTTATTTGAATGCCCACTACGGGGGCGCTATCAAAAATTTTCTGATTGTTCCTGAGCTTGGGGTCTGTCAATTACCCGTTTCGTGGCTTAAGGGTTTTGAACGCGGAGTGATGGATGAACTTCAGGCTCAACTAGGTTTATTTAAAAAGGCCTCAGAGCTGGATGAAAGTTTATGTCGATGGATAGCTGAGGTCAATCCGCTACTGGCGAATGTCTCAGCCCAGATTGAACAGTCAAAATCACTTAAAGTTCAGGAGAACTATTTAAACCTATGTCACACTTAGTGCAAAGAGATTGTCAATAGGTTCACTTGTTTTTTCAGGTTATCCAGTTTATGAATTAAGGTGTTGGATTCTTCTGCTTTTCCGGCCTCATGAACAAAGGCGAGGTTTACTAATTCGCTTATGTTGGCAAGCTGCCGCATGTAATAAGCCTGTTTTCGATTTGTTCTCATTGTTTTACTTTAGCATAGGGAATTTACGAGGCTCAAGCAGCACCGATTGTAATTGCTGAGAAATTTAGAGGATTTAGATGAATTCACTTACAATTTATAGAAATTTGGGTCATTAAAAGTGGTACCTGGATTTACAAAATCGATAAGAAACCATGTTCAAGGCAGCTGCTTATGGGTTTGGTTTTTATTGGCAAGCGGCTGTTTAGTTTCGTGTCAAAGCAATTCAGACTTGGGGGAAAGCTGTTTAAAAATCGGTGATTTGCAGCGGGCTGAACACTTTTTTGACGCTGAGCTAGATAAAAATCCGGGTTCATTTCGCGCACGCTATGGCCTCGCCTTAACTTTGCAAGAGCAGGCTCGCACAAAAAAGAATGCTGAAGAGGATTCTATAGCTGATTGGCTGCGTGTCATTCATGCCTTTGAGATTGCCAGAGCTTTAGGCGAAAGTGTTACTCTCAAAGAAAACCTGGCGACCTGTCACTTTCATCTGGCTGACTATTACTTTCAGCGCGATCAATTAAGTGAATCACTGGAAGAATTGGATCAGGCGCAGGAGCTCGATCCTGAGAACAAATTCGTTCTCAATTTGCTTGGAATTGTCCAGTGGAAATTAGGCTGGGTACCTGAGGCAAAACGCAGTCTGGAATTTTTGCTCAGCCGGGATAGCAGCTTTGTTCCGGGATATCTTAACTTGGGGAATGTGCTTTGGGATGCTGGTGATCAGACTAAAGCCCTTGATTTGTGGTCGAAGGCCCTGGAACTGGAACCAGGGAATGCGTCACTCCTAAGACGCATCAATAAAGCCTTGAAGTCCGATAAATAATGGCTTTTTCAGCGACTGATTACAATGCCTGGCTTGCCCTGGCAGAAGGCGGAGAAGCCGAAGTCTTTAGAGCCAGGCAAAAAAGTTTGGAAAGATGGGTTGCTGTCAAGCGGCTTAAACTTAGCCGTGCAGAACCCGAAAAAGATATCCAGCGCTTTGAACGTGCAGCCAAATTATCGGCTTCACTAAAACATGTCAATCTGGTTCCCATCTATGATTACGGCATGGATGGAGGCTACTACCATCTGGTAATGGATTTTGTACCGGGCGTTGAAATGCATCTCTGTCCAGGCTTAAGCGCTGCAACAAAACTTCATGTCGCCAAACAAGTCATTGATGTTATTCAATTTATTCATGGACAAGGAATTTTACATCGCGACCTAAAGCCAAGTAATTTTTTAATAGACATTGAAGGGAATGTTAAACTCTTAGATCTGGGTTTAGCCAAAGCCGCCCATCTGGAGACAATTACTGAAGACCGGTTTTTATTGAGAGGAACATTGCCCTATTTTCCGCCGGAAATTTTTCAGGGTCAAGCAGAATTTAATGCAAAAGCAGAGTATTACTCTTTAGCTCTTTTGTTACTCGAATTTTTTATAGAACGAAGAGTCTTTGCACCAGGGCCTATGAGTGAATTGGTCACCAAAATTCAGACTGGTATCAACTGGCGGGAAATCAATTTAGGCAGTGACTTGCAGCAGGTCTTGCGACCCTATCTTCTGACTAACCCTGCTCACCGTCCCGATGATTTAGAAATACTACTGCGGTTTTTTTTAGAAGCAAGCGCTACATATGACTCCCCCGATAGAGACTTACTGCTTATCTCTCAAAAAGCCGATCAGTTTCTCCAAGAGGCCATTTGGAGCGAATGTGGCAAATGTGAAAAAGAAAAGCGCTGGGAAGCTGCCTATATCCTGATTAAAAATCGCATTGATGAAAATCCACTGGATGGTAAAGCTATTCAGCATTTACAATTCTTGGCTCAAAAGCTGAATGAGAGTGCTGCGATTGAAAGTGTTTCAATGTCCCGAAGCAGTGTCCCAAAGCACAACAAACTATGGAAAAAATCCAATGTTATAATCAGAAAAATAAGTTTTTCCAGAGAAAATATTCTGCCTTGGATAATGGTTGTATTAGTTCCCATTTTTCTTTTTTTGTTAACAAATCAATGGAATGTAAACAATCAAAAAAAACTGCAACCGGATCTGGGAGCACTAGTCGCTAAGCGGGAAAAGAGTCAACAGTTTCGAGAGTTACGCTTTGAAGCCTCAAAAGCATCAACCGGGGAGATCAAGCCTTCCGGCAATCCATCCCATCCCTATGGCCAGGTGACATTATCAGGTCTCGCTGAAAATTATAAAGTTTATATCGACTCTATCCCTGTTTCTATGGGAGTGCATACATTGCCCATGGGTAAACACAGTATCTGGGTACTAGACTCCCGAGGCCAGGAATGCTTTCGGGACAGCCTGCTTTTAAACAGTGCCGAGCCCTTTAAAATTAATCTGGCGCAAAAAATTCGCCCCGAAGGCCTGCGCTAGCCTCCGGTTTTGCTTAACAAATTCTTTTCGCCTTCGCTGTGAGCTATAATCACGGCTCCGCAACTATCACTGAATACATTTACAGAGGTTCGAAACATATCGAGTATACGGTCGACTACCAGAATAAGACCTACGCCTTCGGCTGGCAAGCCGATCACACTCAAAATCAAGACGATAGCAACCAGGCTGGCAGAGGGAATTCCAGCTACTCCTATTGAAGTCAAAAGTGCAGTCAAAACAATCAGAAATTGATTTGCCAGGCTTAAGTCCAGACCATAACACTGGGCAATGAAGATAGCCGCGACACATTCGTAAAGAGCTGTGCCATCCATGTTAACAGTGGCACCTAAAGGAATAACAAAGCTGGTTACTTTGCGGGAGACCTTTGATTTTTCAACCAGGCATTCGATAGTACGCGGCAAGGTGGCAGCCGATGAACTAGTAGAGAAGGCTGTTAACAAAGCATCGGCCATGGCCCGATAATGGGGTAAGGGATTTTTTTTGGTGATGAAATAAATAAATCCTGGAAGAAATACAAAGGCATGAAAAAAGAGAGCCAGTATAACCGTGACAAAAAATGCCAAAAGGGGTTTGGCAGCGCCCAAGCCGGAGTTAGAAAGTGTTAAGGCGACTAGACCAAATATGCCAATAGGGGCAAAGCGCATCACCAGGTCGGTAATTTTCAGCATCACTTCGTAGGATGCCTGCCAAAAAGCAATTTGTTGGCGAGATTTCTCTTTTGGCATTCGGCTGAGAAAATAGGCAAAGAGCAGGGCAAAAAAGATTAATCCCAATAAGTCGCCTTCTCCTGCAGAGCGGACAACATTAGTGGGAACAAGCCGTAAAAAAATACCGGCAAAATCTCCAGCGCCGCGGCCTTCTACCGATGACAAAGCTTGAGCCGTGCTTGTACTGAGTCCGATCAAATCCTTGGCAGGTTGATTGTTAACAATGCCGGGCTGAATCCAATTAACCAATAGTAGACCAATTAAAATCGCCACGAGGCTCGTACTTAAATAATAGCCGAGGGTTT
>JBBQAD010000213.1:0-6459 GCA_038315885.1 Fibrobacteria bacterium
GTGATTGTCGTCAATTCAAACCCGGCGACGATCATGACCGATCCCGACACGGCCGATGCCACCTATTTAGAGCCCATCAACTGGGAAACCTGCGCCAAAATTATTGAAAAAGAACGTCCCGATGCCTTGCTACCAACCTTAGGCGGCCAAACGGGGTTGAATACGGCAGTCGATCTAGCCGAACACGGAGTCTTGGAGCGTTTCGGAGTTGAAATGATTGGAGCCAATTTAAAATCCATTCAGAAGGCCGAATCGCGTGAACAGTTTAAGGTGGCGATGGAATCTATCGGAATCCAAACCCCGCGTTCACGGGTGGCACGAACGAAGGCCGAAGCTTTGGCGGTGCGCGACGAGATTGGTTTACCCCTTGTGATTCGCCCTGCATTTACCTTGGGCGGAGCGGGCGGCGGTTTTGCATACACCAATGAAGAATTTGAACTCGTAGTTTCCCGAGGTTTGGCATTAAGTCCCACCTCCGAGATTCTGGTAGAAGAATCCATCGTCGGTTGGAAAGAATACGAGATGGAAGTGATGCGCGACCGCAAAGACAATGTGGTCATCATCTGTTCCATTGAAAATCTCGATCCCATGGGTGTGCACACCGGTGACTCCATCACGGTTGCCCCTGCTCAGACGCTAACCGATAAAGAATACCAGCGCATGCGCGATGCCTCCATTGCCTGTATTCGTGAGATAGGAGTTGAGACAGGGGGATCGAATGTGCAATTTGCGGTTAATCCCGAAGATGGGCGATTGGTCATTATTGAAATGAATCCCCGGGTATCGCGATCCTCGGCCTTAGCCAGCAAAGCCACTGGCTTTCCCATTGCAAAAATTGCTGCCAAACTCGCAATTGGTTACACTCTAGATGAATTGTTAAATGATATCACTCGCGAAACACCTGCTTGTTTCGAACCCACCATAGATTATGTCGTCACAAAAATCCCCCGCTTTACCTTTGAGAAGTATCCGCTGGCTGAACAAATTCTAGGCACGCAGATGAAATCTGTCGGTGAAGCAATGGCGATTGGACGCACCTTCAAAGAGTCTCTACAGAAAGCGATTCGTTCCCTTGAAATCGATCGTTATGGCTTAGGCTCAGACGGTAAAAAGTGGATACCGGATACTGAAATTGAAAAGAATTTAGATGCTAAATATCCCGGTCCTAATCGGATTTTTTCTTTAAAACGTTGTCTGGAACTCGGCTGGAGTCTGGAAAAATTATATGAATTTACCAAGATTGATCCCTGGTTTTTAAATCATATCAATGACTTCGTTCAATTTGAAAAACAAGAATTAAGCGGTAAGAAATTAAAGACTGTTACTGCTGAGGTTTTGCGCAAAGCCAAACAGTGGGGCTATTCAGATATACAATTGGCTTTTATGTTGTCGAGTAGCGAAGATGAGGTTCGCCAACACCGTCTTTCACTTGGCATCAAACCCGTCTATAAAACTGTGGATACCTGCGCGGCTGAATTCAAAGCCTTCACTCCCTATCACTACTCGAGTTACGATGAAGAAAATGAATCCATTCCCTCGTCACGAAAAAAGGTGATCATTATAGGCGGCGGACCCAATCGTATTGGACAGGGAATCGAGTTTGATTATTGCTGTTGTCAGGCTTCTTTTGCCTTACAAGAAGAGGGCTATGAAGCCATCATGGTCAATTCGAATCCTGAAACGGTCAGCACAGACTATGATACATCCGATAAGTTGTACTTTGAGCCACTGACCCGAGAAGACTTGCTTAATATTATTGAACTCGAAAAACCCGACGGAATCATTGTGCAATTCGGGGGACAGACTCCTTTGAAGTTAGCCAAGCCCTTGGAACTCATGAATGCCCCGATTATTGGTACTTCTCCCCGTTCAATTGAACTTGCCGAAGATCGAAAGCTTTTCTCAGAGCTGATAGATAAACTGGGCATCCGTCAGCCTCCTAATGGCCTCGCGACCAATGTAGAGCAGGCTTTAATAATCGCAGAAAAAATCGGCTACCCGGTTTTAGTGCGTCCCTCCTTCGTTTTGGGAGGACGCGCGATGATGATTGTATACAATAACGATCAGTTGCGAAAATATATGGATTCGGCAGTCGAGGCTTCTGAAGAACGTCCTGTCTTGGTCGACAAATTTTTAGATGATGCCATGGAACTCGATGTGGATGCCATCAGCGATGGTGAAACTGTTATACTCGCCGGTATCATGCAACATATCGAAGAGGCGGGTGTTCATTCAGGAGATTCCGCCTGTGTGATTCCGCCATTTAATCTGAAGCCACACTTGAAAGAAGAAATTATCAAACATACAGAGGCCTTGGCCAAGGCTCTGAATGTAATTGGCTTGATGAACATTCAGTTCGCAATCCGCAACGATGTTATCTATGTGTTAGAAGTCAATCCGCGCGCTAGTAGAACAGTTCCTTTTGTCAGCAAGGCTATCGGCGTATCCATTACCAAATTGGCTACCAAAGTCATGCTCGGCAAGAAGTTGAGCGAGCTGGGTTTTACCCATTCCATCAATCCTCCCCATATATCAGTTAAAGAATCGGTTTTTCCCTTTAACAAATTTTTGGGAGTCGATACCATTCTTTCGCCTGAAATGAAATCGACTGGTGAGGTGATGGGTATCGATTACAACTTCGGTTTGGCATTTGCCAAAGCCCAGATGGCGGCGGGAAATACCTTGCCCCGTTCCGGAAAAATTTTCATTTCGGTAAATGACCGCGATAAGCCCAAGATTGTACCACTTGCCAAACGACTCTATCAGCTCGGCTATGAGTTATTGGCAACTCGAGGTACAGCCAGATATCTAGAAGAGCAGGGAGTTCGTTGTCTACTGATCAACAAGTATCACGAAGGCTCTCCCCATATCGTTGATATGTTACAGAAAAAAGAATTGGCTCTCATGATCAATACCCCCATGGATTTTAATTCTCAGGAAGATGACACCTACTTACGCCGAGCCGCCCTGTTGGCGGCGATTCCCTATACTACCACCTTAGCGGCGGCCCAGGGGGCCGTAAACGCGATGACCGAATTAAAAGATGGTGAATTGAAGGTATGCTCTCTCCAAGAGTATTACTCTCGGATGCGAGCATAAGGCCTAATGATGATGATGGCCATCGGGGCCATGGCTATGGCCGTGAGATAGCTCTTCTTCACTAGCGTCACGAACCCCGATTACTTCGATATCAAAGTTTAAAATTTCTCCAGCTAGGGGATGATTACCATCGAGTACCACCTCTTTGTCCTGGATTTCGGCAACATTGTAAACCACCATTCCTTTGGGTCCGCGGGATTGAAGCTGCATTCCAATTTCCAGATCTTTGATGCTGCCTAAATCTTTTTTGGGCATTTTTTGTACGAGGGCTTCATCGCGTATGCCATAACCCTTTTCTGGGCTTAAGCTCACTGAAAATTTGTCGCCCTCTTTGCGTCCTTCTAGAGCTTCTTCTAGACCGGGAACAATTTGACCCACACCTTGCAGCGAAATGAGGGGATCTTGACCTTCAGAGCTATCGAGAAGCTCGCCAGCTGAATTTTTCAGAGAATAATGAAAGGTCGCAACCTTGTTTTTTGTGATTTGCATGAGGCTTCCGTGTTAAAGTGAAGTAAGAAAATAAGCAAATGCATGAGGAACGTCGCGCAATGTCATTTTTTCTTGTATTTTCGTCCCTTTCACGGCTTAACCCGGGACTTTTAGCCTTTCATGTCTAATAAATCTTTTGCATCCCAGCGCATTTTCATTTCAAGCCTGCTTTTGCTGTTCAGCCTATGTGTTCTGAGTTCTTGTGTGTATTACAACACTTACTTCAACGGACAAAAAGCCTTTCATAAAGCGGAAAAGATGCGCGATAAGCGTCTAAAAAAGAATCCCAATGATTCAGCCTATGTCAGCCCTGAAGAACGACTCAAGTATGAGAGAGCCATCGAAAAGGGTTCGAAAATTATTGAGTTGTATCCATCCAAGAAAGAGTGGCAACCCAAGGCGCTTTTTTTAATTGCCGAAAGTTATCTGAACTTGGGAGAGTTCGCTAAGGCTGTTCAGAAATATATTGAGCTTGAAAAAATTTATCCGAAATGGGAAGAGCTTCCCACTGTCCGTTTTCACCGTGCCAAAGCTTATTTCTTAAATGGTCAATTTTCCTTTGCTCGCCCTGAGCTAGAGGCCGTCGCTGAGAAAAGTCCCAATCAAGATTATCGGCTAGAGGCCCTAGCTCTCTTGGCACAGTTACAATTTCAACAGGGTAATCCTCAAGAAGCCCTTCAGCATTATGAGGCCCTTCTAAAGCAGCTGGGGCTGACCCCATTGCGCAAGGCTAATATTCACTTTGAGATCGCGACCTTAGCCTACGTAGTGAAACAGTGGTCCAAAGCAAGGGGGCATGCTCAAGATGAAAACATTACGCTGCTGCCCCTCTTGCAGAGATTTCAGGCTGATACCATAGCGGTTATCTCCTTATATAACTTGGGAAAGAAAAAGGAGGCGATGGCGGAGATTGAAATACTCGCCAAGAGCAATTCATACCAAGGCAAAGCCTCCAAACTGAAATTAATCCAGGCAGCCTGGCTGTATAACGAAGGCAATAGTGACAAGAGTGCAGAACTCTGGATGGAGATTCCCAAATTGGCTCCCAAAACCGCAGAAGCGGCAGAAGCGTATTTTCATCTAGGCGAATACCAGTACGATGAAAAGGGAGATGAGTCTAAAGCGAAGGTTTATTACGACTCATCTGCAGCCCAAGGCGATTTTACTTTTGCAAGAGAAGCAAAAATTCGTGCAGCCGCTCTAGTTCGAATGAAAGCCTTGATGGATTCAGCCAAGGCCGATAGTCTCAATCCGCAGATGAAAAACTTTATGATTGCCGAATTGTTCTTCTTTGAATTAGACAAGGTGGATTCGGCTCTTTTTCGGCTTAAGAAAATCGTGGAAGATAGCGTAGTTGATTCTCTGTTTACTATGCGGGCGGCCTATGCCAGGGCCTTTATCGAAAATGAATTTTTAGAAAAAAAATCAGACTCCCTTTATGCCTATGTCATCAATCGCTTTCCGGGAACAGAATATGCCAAACAGGCCGAAAAAAATCTGGGCAGAAAGGTCGAAACCGAAACACGCGAGGATAAGGCCCATCAATTGTTTTTAAGTGCCGAACAATTGTGGTTTGGCGGCTTTGATTTAAACAACAATGTGATTCCAGCCTATGAAACCGTAATCGATTCTTTTGCTAAAACCGAAGCCGCTGCCAAGGCGGCTTTTGTCAGGGCCAAATTGATGGAACGACTCCTTGAATTGGGCGATACGACTTACCGAGATTCAGCTAAGATGGCATACAAAAAAATAATCAGCGACTATCCCAAGTCACTCTATAAGCCAATTGCCGAAGGCAAACTGACTGCTATTTCAGAGCAGGACAACAAATTAAAGGGAAAAGAAAATGTAACACCTGTGTTACAAGATGAAGAAGTATTAGAAAGTGATGATGGCCAGAGCGGTACTCCAGAGAAAAAGAAAAAGCAAGAGCCAGATATTAAAAACCAGAACAAAGAAAAGCAGGATCTTGAGAAACAGAAAGACAAAGAAAAGGATAAGAGTAGCCCCGAGGAGAAGATGGAAAACTATGATTAAAGGTTCTTGGTGCGGCTGGCTCTTAGTCGCAGCTATGGGAGTTCTTGGCTGCGCCCAATGGATGAGTCCCCGACCTTATTTTAAAAGAGATTTGGGTGGCTACCCAGAAAATACTGAAGCAAAGGAAAAGGGAAATATTCAGGAAGGCTTGATTTCCTATTACGGCAATGAGTTTGCTGGAAATAAGACCGCCAGCGGAGAGATGTATGATCCCTCTGAACTGACTGCAGCCCATCGAAGTCTTCCCTTTAATACCACTCTCGAAGTTACCAATCTCGATAATGGCAAAAAGGTTAAGGTAAGAGTGAATGATCGAGGACCCTTTAAAAGAAGCCGCATTTTAGATGTATCACTGGCTGCCGCTAAAAAACTAGGCTTAACTCACTCGGGAGTAGCCAGAGCAAAACTTGAAGTGTATTAGTATCACTTATTCGGGTATCTGTGATTTGACCTGTTGACCCTTCCAGGAAAATCCAAATAGGGAACCTGCAATGACTGCCCCCAAGATGAGCGGAATGTGAAGAACTGCAGCGCTTAGAAACCAGGTAAATTTGAGGGGAATGCGAAAGCGTTGGCTACCTGTTTTCATCACGGTCCAATCGCTTAAGGTTTTACATAACCAACCAGATAAGCCCCAGTAAAATAAAATGGGATTAAAGATTCCCAAAAGAAGTGAAACTAGAATGGAGGCATAGTAGAGAAAAATGGTGGATAGAAATACAATCTGTTTGGGTTGATACGCGATACACTTACTCGCCCAGCGCTTGCGTTGTTCCCACATTTCTTTCCAGGTAGTAGATGCTGTGGTGTGAACAAGAGCATCTTGGCTCATTA
>JBBQAD010000273.1:0-5484 GCA_038315885.1 Fibrobacteria bacterium
CTGACTGTAAACATCAGGGCAGTCAAATCCCCGCCGCCCAGGGGTGCATAAGCGGAGAGACCGTCAAAGGCACGCGAGTAGGGATGCCATTCCAGGGTGCTTAAAAAACGACCCGAACCCAAAGACATCTTTTGACGTCCTAAGGCCAAGGAAAGCGGACCGGGATTCCAAACCGCATAGCCTTGTAACAGATCGAGGCCTTTGAGATTGGATACCGTTGCACCAGCACCAATTCCTTCAGAACCAAAGAAGCGCGTATCCTGAAGTTCGACTTTGGCAGTCAGTTTTTCCGATGGAATCGCGGTGTAACTCAGGCGAGTTCTTAAATGAGTTGATAACACGGGATCAAGTGAATCGGTAAAACCCTTTTTGTTCAATTCTGTTCGCGGACGGAGTTGGCCTGAGATGCCAGGAGTTGCTGGGCCAAATGGAGAATCTGCAGGAGCGGCAGCAAAAAGTTGTGAACAAAGCAACTGGGAGCATAATAGTGGCACGACAACTGCGAGGTTGGAGTACCTTCCAAAATAACACGCTGTAGGCAAAACGCCTGAGCTTTGGGTGAATTTTTTCATCAGAGACCTCTGGGTTTGTGTGAAACAGAAACTGACTAACATAATGGATTTAAAGGTCCACTATCAACCTAAAAAGCTAATATCAACAATTTATTGTCGCAATATCTCAGCCATATTGGCACTGGAAATGCCTTTAGGGTGTTGTTGAGCCTTCAAATCATTCGATTGATTGTTGTGAAGAAACGCTTCTAAAGTATCACTGTTACTCTTTGGCGAATCGGCTATAACCTTGGGGCCATGGGCACAATTCTCCAAGAAGCCGATGAGTTCAGCGCGATATTAATAGCGGTTTTCCATATTACCAAACTACGATCAGATCGCAGTTTGGTCAGGTTTTGAAGTCTCAGAATTTTATGTTACCATCCACCAAAATTGCGGTCAGGAGATGACTCCAGATTGTATAACTGCATCGAAGGTATACTTAAAGTAATGAGGCTCGATTGAGATTCTAATAACGTCTCTGTCTAGTTCTTGCCTTAGGGGTTTTTTGTTGACCAAGATATCCAAATTGGTACATAGCTCTCTCCAGATTGCCCGGAATCTTAAGGTGTTGCAATTCCGATTCAAGATTTCGGGTCATGGATTTGAGTTCCTTTTTTAATTGTTGCTCAAAGCGTTTTCTTGAAATTTCATCAAAGATTTTGTTTTCATAAAAGAAATATTCGAATGTATTGGTTAATTCAGACAATCTTTCTTTTAGTAACTCTTTTTGCTTTTCAAATAATTTTCTGTAATCCTTTAACATTTGTTTATCGGCTGCTTCAGGAAGAATCCGTTCTTCTGAAGTGGAATAAGGATTCGAACGCAAAAGACGTAACAATTCCAGAAAATTATGCTTTTCATTGGCAGCACTAAGCTTTTGCATCCAAACAGTTTTTTCTTCGCGTCGAGTAGGATCTTGTTCCTTATCCGGGTGTAGCGTTCTTGCCAATTGGAGATACAGTTTGCGAAATACAGCTTCCAGACGTTTACGGTGGGCCTCTTCTTTTTCTTTATTTTGAGCCGCTTGTCTTGAATCCCAAGTTTTTCGTTTATTTTGCTCAGCTTTCGATGTAACTGGCGATTCATCATCTTCCAAAAAGGTGCGCAGATTTTCGTCCAATTCGGCAGCTCGCTCTTCAAGACTTTTGTTTTTTTCTTTTGCTTGACTTACATCAAGGCCGAAAGAGCCTAATAAATCAACCATTTCACTAAACATTTCTTCATCATCGTCAAAATCAGGAATAATATCATCGTCGCTATTTTTCTTTTTATTTAATTCTTTTTGGGACTTGGATTTCGATTTCAATTTGAAGACAAGAATTTCCAAATCTTCCAATTCTTGGTCGATTTCGTCATCCTGAAAGCCAAATTGTTTTTGCAGCAGGAAAATATTTTGTTCCAGATAGCAATAGAGTGTTTTTGCTAATACACCCTTTGATTTCTCTTCATGGTAAGCCCTCAGGCCGGCTTGATGTATATTTTTACCTGTTTCAATAATGATATTGATGTGAGGTAGAACATTTTGTGCGTAACTTTGACTCGCCCTTTCTATAGCCTCAGAAAGCTTCAATTCCTCTTTTTCTAAATCCTCTACTTCAGAAATAATTTTAAACAAGCGCTCTTCTATGGTGAGCGCGCCTCTGCCTTTCTTTTTCACGGTAAGATGAAGTGGTACAAGACTATGCATGCTTTCAACATCATTTGAAGATGCGCTGGTAACTCGTTTTTCGGAATTTTCAGATAGGGATGCGTTCTTAAAAAAATTCGTTTGTTCAGCCATGGTAGCTCTCCAGAATCTGAATAATGCAATCCGAATGATTGCAACAACTAGGTAAGAAAGTTAGTAGTTCAAATCTATAGTTGAAATTGATAATTCACCCCTAATAGAAAAACGCAAAATGGACCCGGAAAGAAATATTCTAGTTCGCAATGGAGGGATACTATTAAAATTATACTACAATAAAATTAGCATTAAAAAAGAAAAAATAAGGATATTGGGCTGTATTTCAAGATTTATATTATTATCTGCTAAAATGTCGTGTAAAAAACCATATTTAAAATTATACTATACACTACAGAGGAGTTGACGTAAACCCACAATTCAGAATGCATAAGTTTTTAGCTCTCAAATTTATCCTTTGCGTGTTTTTGCTCCCGCTTAGCCCCATTGTTACCAGTGCAACACATGCGGAAACGAAAAACAATAATCCTCAGGACTATAAGTTGCTAAAAGAAGAGGTATTAGTTAATGCGAAAGTTAAAGTGGAAAGAATTACAATCGAACCTAAGTCAGTATCTGCCTATACAAAATTTGAGTTACAATTGTTGGAAGATTGGGACTATTGTTCCTCTGAGTTTACCAATCAATCGGTTTCTCTAAATGATTCAACCTTGCATTTGGGTTTTGTTACTCGCATCAAAACAGGTCTTTATCCTTGTCCGGCTATATATGTGGAAAAATGGGGACCGAAATTCACGATTCCAGCCTTCAAGCCAGGAGTTTACTCCATTTCATTTGTCCAATGGCCAGAGTGCAAAGATACGAATGTTTGGGTTGAAGACTGTATACCAAAATTAGCGCCTCATTTAGTAGCTGAAAAATTAATTGTTACAGAAACGGGATACAGTTTTAGCCCATCGCAAACCCCAGCTTATAAGCCATTTAAATTGACCTTAAAAACAAGTCAATTTAACTGTACTGCCAAATTTTCACAAACATCGGTATCAAATAGAAATAATGAAGTAACACTAGCATTCACTGTAGACGCCTGTTGGACCTGCAAATGTGCCAACATTGAGAATACCCTTGATTTTATTATGCCTCCCTTAATTTCAGGAAACTATAGTGTCATTGTAAATTGGACACCCAAATGTGAAAAGAATGACCCCTACTGCTCCCTTGTGGACCCCTTAGGTAAAATTAAAATTGGAGAATTATCGGTACACGTTCCCACCAGACTTCAAAAAAATGCAGTTTCTAATCCGTCTTTCATCAATCATGGATTAAAGCTTGATAAAAATGGCTACCCTCGAATTGATGGGAGATTCAAATAATATTCAACTTGTTTTTCAATAGGAACGGGCTTCGAGTGACAGATGGTAACAATCTTTGGCAAAATCAGAAAAGGATGTTTTACAGATTGAATCGGCTACACCGTTTTAAATAAAACATAAGCACAAATCAAGTCTTGTTCCTCCTTCATTCTTTGTAACTTAGCTCACACAAAAAAGAATAGCAGAGATTCTGTGCATGTCAGAATCTCGTAAGTGTGAAAGAGATAAAAAATGAATGTTTCTGCCTCTGACGCTCAACAAACCGCCCCAGAAAATACATCTACGAATTCTTCCCATCCAGTTGATTCAATGCTATTCGAACGAATTTTAAAAATCGAGCATAGCACTCGCTACACGTATCAATCACCAGTGCAACACAGTAAACATGTGATCCGTTTGCGACCCTGTCATGATATCTTTCAAGAGGTGCTGGATTTTCAATTGGAAATAAACCCCTTTGTTCCTTTGGAAGAATATGAAGATGTATTTGGAAATCGAGCGTCTGCTTTTTCAATCTCCAACCCATATACCGAGCTAAATCTAATTGCACGATCACGAGTAAAAATTCGTTATCCAAAAGACTATCAGAGTTTTCCACATACAGGGCTTCCAAACTTGCCCTTGGTGTGGATGCCTTGGCAACGTCAAATGATGCAGGCCTACTTGATGCCTCTAGAATTGCCAGAAACTCAGTTGATGGAATTAACAGATTATGCCATGAGTTTTGTAATCAAAAACAATTTTGAATTGATCAAGGTGCTTAATGATATCAATAATACCATATATAATGAATATAGTTATGTATCAGGATCAACCAATTTAAATACGACTCCTTTCGATGTATTCAAAATGAAAAAGGGAGTGTGTCAGGATTTTTCCAATCTTTTTATCTGTTTAGCCCGATTGATCAACATACCCGCGCGTTACCGCGTTGGATATATCTATACCGGTGGAAATTATGAAAACAAGATTCAATCCGATGCCTCGCATGCCTGGCTTGAAGTATATCTTCCCCACATGGGTTGGAGAGGATTTGACCCAACCAATGGTAGCTTAGCCGGGTTTGATCATGTTCGCGTCGCATGCGGTCGGAATTTTCGTGATGCAACCCCGACCTCGGGAGCCATTTTAGAGGGAGGTGGACAAGAATCCTTACAAATTGGTGTCAAGGTTGAACTTGAAAATGAGTCTTAGAGTTTTTAGTCCGAGGCGGCTAACTGCTTAACTTCAAAAAAAGAATTATAGATGGCCTCGGTAATGGAACGATGTCTGATTTGAAACCAATCAATAAATTCGTGTAGTCCCATGGATATCACATCATTAACATCCATAAATTCCATTTGGGAGCGTATTTTCCCCCACTCTTTTTCTGCTGAATTTGAAAAAGAACCTATCTGAGTACCGGTAATTTCATGTAAACATTCCTCAGCCCTTTGTAAACAAAACAATATCGAGCGTGGAAATTTCTTATCAAAGGTCAAAAAGGTGACAAGGTCTTCAAAATTTACTTTTCCATATTGCTTGAGATACATTTCGTAGGCACTGGCGGACATTAGCAAGGTTGACCACTGTAACAGATCAAGGGGAGAATTCACCATTGTAACAGAAGGAAGAAGGTGATAATACTTGATATCGAGAATGCGGGCTGTCTGGTCAGCCCGCTCCAGGTAACGTCCTAAAATACCGAACAACCAGGCATCAGTGTGAGACATGGTGGAATCCATAATACCTGAATAAAATTGGCTCCCGTTTTTGGCAATTGAAAGTAGGCCATGAATTTGATTGCCCAGAAAAGCACCACTGCCTAATCCGCTTTTCATCTCCCAATACAATTGATTTAGATATAACCACATTTCACTGGAAATGATTTCGCGAA
>JBBQAD010000070.1:0-10316 GCA_038315885.1 Fibrobacteria bacterium
GGTACGAAATCCGGGGGCTTCCAGGCGTTGCAATCGGCCTGGGAGTCTTGCGGTATATAACACTTGAGCCAGTGCACTTTCTTTTTCTAAAGGCAATTCTTTTACACCAACTTGATTTTTTAAAACGCGATCATTCTCCAATAATTCGCATGCTAAAAGAGCTTGCATGGCATTGCGAAAAGCGTGTTCAGCGGGAAAGGCTTTCTGCTCAAAAGCATACGAGCGGTTTAATCCATGATAACGGTAAACATTCGTATTAGAACTTGTGTCTAACTCAATTCTGTGATCAGCAAGATTGTAGACGGGTACATTTAATGCATCCGCTTTGCTCTTTAGCAGATTTAAAAGCGACTCTCTCTCCTCATCTACTACAATCGGCACCCCGGCTTTAAGGATACCGAGCTTTTCTATCCAAATTTTTTCAACTGTGTCTCCAAGAATTGCGCAGTGATCCAGTGAAACCGGCGTTATCATGGTGAGAAGTGGTGTGATAACATTGGTGGCATCCAGTCTCCCCCCTAAACCGGTTTCTAATACTACCAGATCACAGGCTTGCTCCTTGAAGTAAGTAAAAGCCATGGCTGTGACACATTCGAAGTAGGTTGTATTGAGAGTATCAATCAGGTGGACATTATTATTCATCCAGGTCAGAATAAAATCTTCTTCGATGGGTCGTCCTCTCACCACAATGCGTTCCCTGAAACTCACCAAATGGGGCGAGGTATAGAGCGCCACTTGACGATATCCCAATAACGGCGCAATAGCTTCCAGCGCCTTGCAGGTACTTCCCTTTCCGTTGGTGCCGGCAACATGGATATAAGCGAGATTACGATGGGGATTTCCCAGCCCTTCTAAAAAGGCCTGCATATTCTCAAGCCCTAGCTTGATGGAAAATTGGTTTCTGCGATATAAGAAACCTAGGGCATCCGCATATGTATCAAATCGTTTCATAGGGACGTGAGGTTTCTAAGAAGAGATTTTTTTATTAGCGAGCAGTTCTATCAGATTCGCTAATGAATTTTTCATTTCAGATCGGGATACAATAGAATCAATAAAGCCTTTGTTGAGTAAAAACTCGGCGGTTTGAAATCCCTGGGGCAATTCTTGTCGAATTGTTTCTTTGATTACACGAGGTCCAGCAAAGCCAATAACAGCACCCGGTTCAGAAATAATCAAATCGCCTAACATGGCATAACTGGCTGTAACTCCCCCAAAAGTGGGGTTCGTCAAAATCGAAAAAAAAGGTAAGCCCGCCTGATCCAGTCGACCTAAATAGGCAGAAGTTTTTGCCATTTGCATCAGCGACAGTGCGCCCTCCTGCATACGTGCTCCACCCGAAGCCGAGATAATAATGGCGGGGATTTTTAACTCCATAGAGCGACGAATTACCCGACTCAATTTTTCGCCTTCTACCGAGCCTAAAGAGCCGCCGATAAAGCGATAATCCATAACTCCGATGGAGACGCGGTTTCCTCTTAATTGACCGATACCCGAAACAACTGCAGAGCGAAGTCCAGTCTTTTTTTCATTTTCAATCAGACTGTCTTTGTATTTCTTTTTTGCAACAAATTTTAAGGGGTCGGTAGAGCGTAGGTCTGCATCCCATTCGACGAAGGATTTTTCATCGAGTAACAGACGAATATATTCGGGAGCGGTAATACGAAAATGATAGCCACAGTATTCGCAGACGTAGTCACTGCGCACCAAGTCTTTTTTATAGAGTGCCTCTTTGCAAGAGTCACATTGGACCCAAATATCCGCAGGGGTGTCTTTTTTATTGAGGGCAGAGATGCCTGTTTTGGCCTTACGAAACCATTGCATTGCGATAAACCAATCAGTAAGAGACTTTGCAAAATACTCACAACTAGGAGTCCGCGTCTAGGAAAGGCATTTTATGCCAAATTTCTGAAATTTTTCAGCCTTATCTACCTTACTGGGCAGAATTAAGTCACTTTTTGAAGTCTACTTATCGAATGCCCAGGTCCTTTTCGAGCTCAACAATTTTATCCATGTAGTCCTTTTTTTGCTGGGGATCTTTTTCCAGAGGAACAAGAAATCGGAAATAATCATAGGCCAGTTTTTTCTCATCTCCCAGACTCTCTGCAATTAGCGCGGCCTTTAATAAAAGTTCATAGTCTTCAGGATAACTCTTGAGATACAGCCCTAATAAATCCAGTGCTACACGGGGTTTATCGGTCCTTTGCTTTGCGTTTGACAAACCCAACACAGCTTCTCGATTCAAAGGTTGTTTCTCAACAACTTTCGAGTATAACACGGCGGCTTCGGCATAATTTTCTTTGTTACTCTGAATTTTTGCCAGAAGCAGTGTAGCATCGAGATGCTCAGGAAACTCTTTCAACAATTTTTTTACTAGTGTTTCAGCTTCGGCAAAGTTGCCTGTTTGCTGTTCCATCTGCGCCAATTGAAATTTCGTATCTGGGTTATCGGGATAAAGCTTAAGCAATTGGTTTAACAACGGCTTGGCCTTTTCAAACTGTTTTTGCTTGGTATAGATGTCAGTTAGCAGAGTGAGAACATTGGCATTATTCGGTTGCTTTTCCTGGGCCTGCTCCAAATACTGGCTAGCTAATTGCCAGTTACCCTTTTCATATTCCAGTCTACCTTGCAGAATTTTAAGTAACACTTCATCAGGATGGGTTCTCAGTGCCAAGTCCAACTGATGATCGGCCTCATCCCGGCGTCCCATATCAATCAGCAGATTGATGGTTTCATATTTCACCTGAATATCATGGGGATCTTTAGAACCTGCTTCTCTTAAGGTTTTAAGGGCTTCCTTTTTGTCTCCACCCAAACGTTGCAAGTGGGAAAGCCCCAGGAAAGCTGCAATGCATGTACTTTCAACTGTTAATGCTTTTTGATAAAGTATTCGGGCGCTTTTCAGATCTCCCTGCGCTTCGCTTACCCGCCCCAGGGCAACCCAACAATCACCATCTAGGGGATCGAGATGACAGGCTTTTTTGTAATCGCTAATTGCCTCTGGCCAACGGGCCTGAAACTCATACAAACGGCCTCTGCCCATGACCAAAAAAGCCGAGCGCGGCTGCAAATCAACCGCACGATTAGAAGCAACTAGTGCATCATTGTAATGTCCTTGAAATTTTTGGGCAAGAGAAAGATTTCCGTAATAGAAACCATTTTGAGGGTCCATATTGATCAATTCTCGAAATAGCTTTTCTGCCCTGGGGTATTGTCTAGCCATCATTAAACTGTTGGCATAGTAATTCTTGTTTTCCTTAGAGGGATTCTGTTTCAATTCAGCCTCCAGGATTTTCAAGGCCTGCGATACCTTTCCAGAATTCACATAGGCCTTTGCCAACAAGCGGATTTCTTCAGGATTCTTTTCTTTTTTTTCTTCCAGTGAGTTGATTATAGTGTTATAGTCGCCTTCGTTGGCAAAAAGCCGTAATTCTTCCAACGAATACAGGGCGGCCTGACTTAATCCCAGAACTGTAACTACCAATAAAGCACATACTTGTACCTTTAGAATATTTCGTTTCATAATTCCACCTTTGCCAACAGACTACTAAGCGAGTCTCTTTGCATACGTATCAACCCTTTTCCTGTGCCAAGCCAAATATATTTTGAAGCGCCTGTTACAGTATAGATGGTAGTCAAGGAGAGAGACTCTTTGTTCTTCAAGGCAAGCCAGAAAGAATCCTTCAAGTTATAAACCAACAGCCCCTGAGCACGGGTTCCCATCCAAATCTGATCGCCTTCCCTTTCCATGGATAGAATGGAAATATTCTTGAGGGAATTTCCAGAAAAGGTTTCGGTCATTTGAATCGGAGCTCTTTTCTTATCGATTTTTCCCTTAGAAAGAAAAACCTGAATCAGGCCTTGGTTTCGAGTGCCAAACCAGCATTGAGTACTGTCAATCTGTACTGAACTGCTGATTAGATCAGTATTGGCAAAATAGGTGGTTTCTGCTTTCCAGCCATCTTGAGTCTGCGAGTAAACAGTGATGCCATGGCCTAAGGTTCCTACAAAAAGACTGGAATCTACTTTCAAAAGCGTGGAGTAATACTGGTGACGGGGGAAGTCTCTGGCGGTGTCTGTAACTCCGCTTGAGCGCTGATGCCATAACATTCCTGAGCCTGTTCCAATTAAAAATCCATCACCTGATTTCTGGCTTATCGGAAGCACCGAGACGACATCGAGAATTGGTTTGGATACTGTATCACTTAAATGTTGATCTTGTTTCGAAAGCTTGGTATAAACTCGCCATTTGGGATTTTCAGAGGCTTCGTAATAAGCAAAACCATTAAACGAACCAATAAAAACAGTCTCGTCAAAACGCCGAGCCAATTGGACTTTTTCCAGAGGCATCCCCACCCAGGGAGTGTAATGCCTCACATGGGTAAAATCTGAACGAATTAAAGACAGCCATCCCCCTTGATAACCATAACCCGCCCATATCCAATCGCCAATTGCGGCCAAGGCTGTAACACTTTCATTTTGGATTCCTCCGGCGTACTCGTACCAAGCCACTTTTTCTGTTCCGCATTTACCGATGCCTCTTCCTAAGGCTGCATACCAAAGAGCAGTAGCCTTTTCGTTTTTCGCCGAAGTGATATCCAGGGCCAAGGCGGTAACTTGCCGATTGGGTTCATCGGGATTTTCAGGAACCTGTAACCAGTGCTCGATAGCCAAGTCATAGCGAAACAGTCCGCTGGGGGTTCCTGCATAGAGTGTTCCTGTATCTCTTGCTAAACTATAAGCGCCTTTTGCGTATAATCCCTGTTCAGCCGCATGCTGTTTCCATCGATTCAGTGCGAAATCATATTCCCAGATGCCAGCTGCCGAAGTGGCCGCCCACACTTTGGAACCCCAGGCCAACAGATCCCAGATTTCATTTTTGCCATGGGCGGTTTTGGCATCCTTGAATTCCAGAATTTTCCATCCGTTGAGTGTATCTCCCACGCTGATGCGGCCATTTTCATGTCCGAGATACCATAGCCCTGCTACTCGAGTCAGCGAATAAATTTTGTTGGATGCGATACCGTTTTTAGTGGTAACAGAAGAGAGTACCCTTCCTTCCAGATCATAAAAGATTAATCCATCCCCATAAGTCGCTGCGGCCAAATAATCTTCATCACGCCACAACTTCATAATACGAACAGTATAGGCACTGTCTCCGCCGGCTTGAAAAAAATTTCGAGTGTTACGATTCCAACGGTACAGTCCCTGCCAAGTGCCTATCCAAAGTCCTGCATCGTCGGGCGCTACACTGGATATTTCACCATTGGGAAGTCCATCCTGGGCTCCGTATACATTCCAGGTTTGTTCCACGATTTGGTGAAGACGCAAACCCTGAGCAGTGGCAAACCAGACGAAACCTGGTTCATACGGATCAGGGGCAATATCGTAGGTTTTATATAACCATGTATCCATTGCCAAGCCATGTTGGAAGAGATTGAATTCAGGAACTTCTGATGATGTATTGTTGCGCTTATCAAGACCTCGGATAACCAGAATAATTGTGACAGTGAGAACTATTAATGAGGCAACCGATGAAAAGGTTGAAATCCGCCGTTTGTTCCTCAATCCACTGCGCACCTTTATGTGACCTATATCCGTTGTTCCCTGTTCACAAGTCCACTAGTCTTATTGCACTTGTGGAGGAGCCATATTAAAGCCTTTAACTCCAGCTTTTTTTCCCCGGTCGATAACTTGAACTATTTTTCCATGGTACGAATTAACTTCTCCGCTAACCGTCATCACGGTATCGTATTTACCGGTCTTACCGCTTAGTAGCCACTCGATTTGTTTCTCTAAAAATTCCATGCCTTCCTCCCGCTCTTTGCTGCGAGACGCGGTATCTTCACTTCTTCCCAGTGAAATCGGTTCATCATTTAATTTTATGTATCCATCCCTTGAAACCTTATGACCCACCGTATATTCATCGGGACCCACCCAAATAAAAATTGGTTTGGCCTGGTTTTCGGTCTTAGGGGGAGGCGTTTTGCTTGGTGGTGGAAATTTAATGGCGATTCCGTAGACCTGGCGAATAGAAAGGATTAACATAAAAAAGATGATCAATTGGAATGTAACATCGATCATGGGTGTCAGATCGGTTTCCAAGGGTTCATAATTCGCGCGACCTCGTTTTTTCGACATATTACTTGACCTTCTCAGTTTTGTTGACGTAGTCTTCACTGGTCTCGTTGGCTGAAACCAAGACAAAATTGCGAATTCCGATACTGCGTGCTTTGGCTACCACCTGCAAAATACGACCATAAAAAGTGTTCTTGTCTGATTTGATCATGAGTGGATATTCGTCACACAATTCCTTAACTTCTGTATCATCCATCAAGGGCTTATTGTAAACTGCTCGTTGATTGTTATCCTGCACAACCTTCAGGCTACACGCTCGTGTTCGTTCACGTTTCAACCGCTCGGGAACAGAATCCAGAGAGATAAAACGTTCCTCCAGTTTACGGGGATCCCAAGCCGCAGGTTCGCGGGGAGTAAAGGCGATAAGCCCTGTGGAATCGGGATTAATCCGGCCATCGGCCTGAATGACTGCTGGCAAAATATAGATCTGGAGTTTATCCTCCTCCATCAAGACACTTTTATAGGCCGGAGGAAGTTTCAGAATAGCATCTAATGTTTCATCCATTTCAATCGTTAGAATAAAAAAGATGAGCAATAGAAAAACACAATCAATCATGGGAGACATGTTGATTTCAGGTTTTCTATAGGGTTTCTTCGGTCTTGGCATTTACTCGGTTACTCCCGAACGTTTAAGCAAGACGAACCAATTCATCTACGAATTGTTTGGCAACATCTTCAAGTTGGCCGATTTTTCCATCTATCAGAGATTTCAAAAATCCGTGTAACATAATGATGGGAATGGCAACAATGAGCCCACCCGCTGTGGTGATCAAGGCAACAGAAATACCCCCTGCCAATTCATTGGGCTTGGCTCCGGCAGGAGAATTAGCCATAACATCGAAAGACTGGATCATACCCATTACCGTTCCCAAAAGTCCTACTAAGGGAGCCAGTGATGCACAACTGGCTAGACCACCCATTCTTGCCTCTAATACTGGTGTCTCAACTAGAGATTTTTCATCGACATTAGATTGGAGATAGCTTTTAAGTTCGAGCATATTGAAGTCGGCGTGTTTGGCTTCTTTCCACTTGGTAGCGGCTTCAATCATCACATTGGTGACCATGCAAGGTTTAGATTCGCACAATTTGATAATCTCGTCGACTTTTTCTTCTGAGGATTTGTTTGTGTTATTTAAAATTGGAGCCACGATTTTTAAAAATCGGTTGGGAGACATTTTCATGTTCTGAATGGTAAGCACTAATATTCGATCCAATACAAAGGCCAAGCCAACGATGGAAAGCGCCAAGAGCACCCACATAATGGGTCCTCCCGCTTCAAACTTCTTCATTAAATAGCCCATTACATCAATAAAATTTTGTCCTAATGTTTTCTCTGCTTCCATTTCCTACTCCTCAATTATTGATCAATAAACGTTCGGAACCTTCATGACAAGTTTTGTATTCTTGAGCTTTTTGTTTACATGCTCGTTCACAGTTACGAAAGATCGCCTTTGCATCCTTGGTTCTATCAGCCTTTTCAAGACTCTTGGCATAATAGCCCATATTCAAACAGAATTGCGGAAAACTTTCTTCGTTACAGCTTTCATCTACCTTCTTGTAATTTTTTAAGGCTTCTTCATAGTCTTGTTGTGACCAATACGAATTGCCAATTTGAAAAAGGCTGGCACAGCGGTATTTTCCATCGGGAAATTTTTTAATTGTCCGCTCATAGGCCTGAATTGCTTTAGCATACTGCTTCATGGCAAACAGGCAATCTCCCTGTTGATAATAAGCAATGTCATACAATTGTTTCTCTCCGGGACTTAGATTCTCCTTTTTCTCTATCAAATTAATAAGCGTCTGAAAAGCATCATAAGCCTTGCCGTATTGAGCCTGATTTTTTGCCCCTTCTTCCATGTAACTAGAGGCTTTGAAATACACGGCCTGCGCGGTGTAGGGAGAATTCGGAAATGTCTTGACCATTCTTTCGACCACTTGTCGCAGTTCGGGATTTTTGTTGGCTTTGCTTAAGGCACTAATCGTTTGGATCATCGCAGCAGACTGCATTGTGCTATCAGCTTCAGTAAATTCTTCAAAAACCCGCTTGTATGCATTAGCTGCATCTGCATACATTTTCTGATCGGAATAGATATTACCAACCGCCAAAATGGCAACCACTGTTTCATTTAATGCGGTCATCGCTTTTTGAAATTCTTCCTTGGCTTTAAAAGAAGTGTAATCTCGATACGACTGATCGAGGGCTTCGTTCAGACTTGCTAATCCTTCTTTCCAATCCCGTTTAGCAATAATTTTGGAAAGTTCATTGCGGGCAGCTTTAAAATAAGAGGGGCTTTCTTTGCTGACCTTAGAAAAAGCAGACTCGGCTTTGCCTAAATATTCTTCCCGGTTTCCTTGCGCTTCTCCCCATTTTAAATAGTTAACCCCCAAGCCAAAGGCAGCAGCAGAATAAATTTCTGTAACACTATCTCCTTCTAAAGCCTTTAAATAGTGACCCTCTGCCTTCTTGTAGTGTTCTGGATCATTGCTTTTCTTGGCCAACTGGTTGGCATAGAGACCGCCCAATTGATAATGGATTCGCTGCAGTCCTTGTTCAATAAATATGGACTTTTTATGTTGTTCAACATATTCCAGAGCGTATTGAATCCCGGCTTCGCCTTCTCCGATTTGCACTTTCGCTTCGGCGGCTCCCAGAAGGGCATCGACAACTTGGGGAGATTCTGGAAACAGTTTTAAATATTCTTGATACACAACCAAGGCGCTATCCCAATGGCCTTCTCTTTGCAATAAGCTAGCGAGCTGTAATTCAGCAATCTGAGACATCTGTAGCTCTTTTTCATCTTCAGAAGCTGCATAGGTTTTGACAAAATCACGGTAAGAGGCTTTGGCTCCAGCGAAGTCCTTGTTCCTGCGAAGTATATCACTTATGTCATACTGCACTTTTGCCCGCTGAGCTGCAATCAATTCTCCCTTATCTAGAATGTTTTGTAGCAGAGCCAGAGCATCATCAAAGCGTTTGAGACTATCGGTAGCCAGATATTGGGCCTTCTGCATACGAAGGCCATTGGTTTTTAGACGACTTTTTGAATTGGCGATTGCGCTATCCATGGCAATAATTGCTGAATCATAGGTTCCCATATCGGCATAGACCTCTGCCAACTTGCCATACCATAGTGAACGGTCTTTCGCTGATTTTTTTACCAACAATTTTTGACGGATTTGATCGAGCTTTTTGGTCGGAACCAATTTTGAACCTTCATCATCCCAGAAGAGTTCGTCGCGCAAGGTTTCATCTTGAATATTTCCACGTTCTTTTTGAGCGGCTTTGGTTTCACCTAAGGCTTCATAACAGTCGGCCAATTTCAGAGAAGCCATATCATAGATAGATGCGATACCGACGTCTTTTGCGCTAGAAAACTTTCGTATGGCTTCATTCCAATCCTTTTTGTCCATCGCCATCAGACCTTGCTGAAAAAGTGCTTTAGCAGCCACTGGATCATTGGGTCTCTGTCTTACAATTAAATTGAAGTACTCATCCGATTTCTCATACTCTTTGGCGGCGTAATAATGCATCGCAAGTTTAAAGGCTGCTTCAGGAAAAACATCGGAACTGCGATAATTATCGCTTACCAGTTGGTATCCTTCCATTGCTTTAACTGTATCTTTTACATTTTCATACATTACCGACAGCAAAAATTGCGCTCTCCCAGCGAATTGTGTTTCTGAATAATTCTTGACCACCTTGCCGTAGGCTTCAGCGGCCTTCTGAAAACTTTCCACCCGATTGTAATAGTTGCCAATTTCTAATTGTACTTCTGCCTGTTTCTCAATCACTTTTAAATTTCGGATGGCATCGGTAAAAACTTTTTCGCCGTCTTTATCCAAGCCCATTTCAAAATTACTGGCAGCCAACTGAATGTAAACTTGACTGGCTAAGTCACTCTCACTGTAACGATTCAAGAATTTCAGGTATTCCGATTTAGCAGCTTCAAAAGCGCGCTGGGCTCTGGCTTGCAATCGAAGCTTCTCATCTGAATCTGCGGTCTCTTTCGCATCATTTTTAAACTTTTGCCCATCGTTGAAATAAGTATCTGCAATTAACTTCTGCATATCATCGAGACGATCAGAATCGGGAAAATAATCGGCTATCAACTCAAACTGAGTTCGGGCTGAATCGCTTTTTCCTAAGGCAAGGTAACACTCCCCAATTTTCACCACCGCGT
>JBBQAD010000141.1:0-8309 GCA_038315885.1 Fibrobacteria bacterium
CTTCGACCGGATGTAAAACCTTACAGGGTAAACGTATTTCTTGAGCTAGACGTTGGCGAAGACCTACATCGGCTGCAGAACCTCCGCTGAGCCAACAGCACTCAATGTTTTCTTGCCCAGCATCTTTAGTGAAAAATCGAATCGATCGCATCACCTCTCGACACAGGCTTTCTACCGCCTTATGCTCAGTGGGGCCTGCTAAAGCAAGACTCAATACGGCACTGTTACTCTCTGAACTCGATTGCATATCTTGTAGTGCACCCCGATCGCGTTTGCGTTCCTCTGCAGTGGCGAAGTCTACGGATAATCGTTGACGAAGTTCTTCGGTAAAATGGAAGCCCCCCAGAGGAATTTCTCGGCTAAAAAAGCCTCGAGCTGGCGACCACAGACACACTTGAGAATGACTCGATCCAATTTGAACGATTAGCACGGAGGCTGGCGGGTTACCAGCGAGTGATCTACTCTCTGACCCAAGAAACCAAGCATTCAGTAAGGACACCACGGGAACATCTAAGATCGGTTTTCGGGGCGCCATAGTCTTAAGGATATCGAGGTGAGAGCTTACGGCCTGACGGGTAGTGGCTACTAGAAGCAGATCTAAACCATCTGCACTGTTACCTAAAGAATGATAGTCCAAGAGGATTTCACCTTTTAGTGGGATGTGCTTTCGTGCTTCAAAAAGCAGAGACGAGCGTAACTCTTCCTCTCCCAAACTTGGGGTTTTAATTTGTTTTACTCCGACTTGGCTACTTGGCAGGCTAGAATACACATATTTTTCATTGCGAGAGCGCATACCTAAGTGACGGGCAAGAATTACAAAAGCCTCCGTTGCCTTTGCCATTCTCTGTTCTTCACTGTCTTGATCCAAAGAAACTAATCCCAAGCTCTGTTCACCAAAGGCCTCTAGGCGAGCGCGTTTACCCACGGCACTAAAAACCACAGCCTTGATGGAATTTGTGCCAAAGTCAAAGGCATAGACTCGATTTCCCTTTCCAAATCTCACCATTGACGACTCCAATAGGTAACAGTAATTGGCCTTGATCGACCTGTACCTGCAATATCAGGAAACAAAGGTGGCGAATCACGGAGCAACCTGCGGTCAAAGTGCCAGCTCTTGCGAGTGTAGCCTTCTCCAATACGCGAGCTCTTGTTAAAACCAACTGCACCCCGGACACGCTGAGCCAAACTCCCCCAAAACTTTAACACTCCATAGTTGCCTACGCGACGTAGCTCTAGAGGTGTTTCAAAAGCAGAATCCAAGGCGATAATTGCTGCATTCAGTCTCATACCACCATCGTTCTGAGCCTCTTCCAAGGGTTTGCGTAACTCCACATTCTTTCTTGCGATTAAACCCAAAAAGTTTGAATTCTCTGCGGGTTTTCCAGTCTCTGGATCTGAATCTGTATACACCAAATCTCCGGTAATCGAAATTGTACCACTGGCTCCAAGAGTAAAGCGTCCAGACAATTCTCCCTTAATCTCAACATTCCCGTGAATGTAAACACCATTTAGATTTTCCAAACTGTATTTCTGTTCGTTGGTGTATGTTCTGGCGAGTAGAGCACCAGTTTTTCTGTCAATGGTTTCCAAATTAGTTCGGTAGCGTAAATGCATCTCCGAACCTTCTAAAACAATTTCCGCAACTCCAGAGGGGACTGTCAGGCTGAGATCAGCATTTTTTTCAATCCGGTCAGCGAATTGGCTGTATTCCCAGGGGGTACTTGGCTTAAGGTCTTTTTGAAACTCTGGGCTACAGGGATAGCCTTGAGCGCAGCGATAACCTGTAATTCCCAAAGGCTCACGTTCAACTACATCGGTAAAGACAGGAGAGCCCGCCACGTTGATTCCCCCATTACTATGCACGGGACCATCAATGGTATCACCGGTAAAAAAGTAGGCTTGGCCCGGTTTATCAAAGAATAAAAATGTGCTGCTAACACTTGCCGCTGAAGCTTCCATGCTTAATACCTGCAGCGTATCTCCATCAATATCACCTGCCCAAAAAACTATGCTCTTGATGTGAAATACACTGCCCTTATCATGTCTCTTTGCAGTAAACATGGCTACTAATTGCTTTTCTTTTTCAATGGGGTTTTTATACTCAGGTTCTGTGAAACCCATCAAGGTATCACTCAACAATTTTTCTGAATCGGCAAGCATTGCAAGAGCCATAGAGAGACCTTCTTCTGCCTTCCAAAATGCTTTAAGCTCGGTATAATTGCGCGTTGAATCATAGGATTCATGCGAAGCCGTCAGTAAGTATCCATACGCTACCACGCCGGTTATAAGGAGTAGTATTACAGTTGCAATAAGCGTACTTCCCGATTGAGACTGATGAAAAATGTTTTGTCCAATCCTGGGATTTGTTTCTTTCATAACAAAGCCCGGTTTCTCGCAAAAACATGAGTTTCAATGGCGATTTTTTCTGGAAATCGAGAGTAAAGACTTTCGATTTCAATCAGTAATCTGTAACCAGTGCTATCGTGTTCCACTGCGATATCTCGAACTCGAACGCTATCTGTATCACGCTCAGGCCAAAGCCTTTGCCGGTCTTCATCGGCAAATCGAATAAGGCTCCCTTCGCCCCAACGATAATCCATTTTTGCAATGCTATCTTGAGCAGGAAAAAATACCACTAGACCTTTGTCACTCCAACTGAGTGAATCTGCTCTTTGAATCGACCGGGTCATATCGTTTATGATCAAAGTAGCTGCTTGGCGAACTTGCATTTGAATGGCTGTTTTTTCCCAAATATTCCAACCACTGATATACGCAATCGCGATTCCTACGATAATCATCGAGGCGATTACCATTCCCACGACAGCCTCCAACACGAGGATGCCGCTTTGGATTTGACGTTTATCCGCCAGCAAGGTAAAATCTAGTGGAAAAGTCGAGAGTATCTGGAAGATCGCTACGCTCGTACCAAAGTGTGATGTTTACAGTTTGAAATTTTAATGTATATCCTTCCACATTGCTAACTTCTCTGGAGAGCCGAGCCACAACCGAGGCGTTTTCATTGAAAAGCTCTCGCTCGAGTGTCACTCTTTGTTCTAGTTTTCCCACCGGGAGGGCCTGCTTGCCAAAGCGACTCTCTTCTTTGAGTTGTTCCAATTGCGATTGGATATGCCCTAATGCTTGGCGTTGTATGCCCTCACGCTCCACTACCTGTGACCCATAGCTAAATGCATATAGTAGACCTGAAACCGCAATAATTCCAATCATCATGGAAAGCATGGCTTCAATGAGCGTCCATCCCTTTTGGAATTTCATTGGCTCTGAGCAATAGAGATGATCAGGACCACCTGATAATTCCTTAGAATTTATCTGGATCATGGGCCACTTTCTTCGCTTGCTCTCGACTTATTTTACCCTTACGCAAGAGATCTTCTAAACTTTTATCCAGTGTTAACATTCCTTCTTCTGCAGACGATTGAATTACATTAGTCAGTTGATAGACTTTTTCTTCCCGAATGAGATTTCGAACGGCAGAATTGGCAATTAAGATTTCCAAAGCGAGTGAACGACCTTTTCCATTTGCATTAGCAAGTAGCCTCTGACTGAGCACACCCAGCAATGACTCCGATAACATCGAGCGAATTTGAGCCTTGCTCTCGGGAGGAAAAATATCCAGTACGCGATCGATGGATTTAACAGCCGAATTCGTATGCAAGGTGGATAGTACTAGGTGACCTGTTTCGGCTGCGGTCAAGGCTAAGCTTACAGTTTCTAAATCACGCATTTCTCCAACGAGTATTACATCGGGATCTTCCCGCATTGCTGAGCGCAAGGCAGCCCTGAATGATTTGGTGTTGAGTCCGATTTCGCGTTGGTTAATTAGGCAGCGTTTATTACCGTGGATGTATTCAACCGGATCTTCAATTGATATAATATGCTGATGGGTATTTTCATTAAGGTAATCGATCATGGCAGCAAGGGTCGTCGACTTGCCACAACCCGTGGGGCCAGTCACCAAAATCAGACCTCGGTCACGTAACACCAATGATTTCAATAAATCTGGTAAACCCAAATCTTCAAATGTGGGAATATCACGGTTTATCAATCGAAAGGCAGCTGACCATCCATTTAATTGTTGAAAGATGTTTACCCTGTATCGGTCGCCGTTCGAAAATTCCTTGGAGAAATCTATTTCCAAACTCTCCTTTAAAGTTTCCTTTTGGGGGTCTGTTAATAAACTGTCAATTAGGCCGATAAACTCTTCATTTACTAGGGCAGCTGCATTGGTCTGTCTTAGTGTACCATCCAGCCTCAGAATGGGTGGCGCACCGGCACTTAAGTGTAAATCAGAAGCGCCCTGTTCTCGTGCAAAGGTCAGTAAGGATTCAATTTCTATCACTATTGACTCACTAACCAGGTTATACGTTGTGATCCAATTATTGCGCCCTGAGGATTAAGTGCCATGAGACGATACACTCCTGATTCAAAGTCAGAAAAATCCAAGTTTGCGCTTTGGCCCTTTAGTCGTACAGATCTTTTTTTCTGTCCTTGAGTGTTTACAAGAGCGAGCTGAGAGAAATTTTGTGTATTGAAGCTTGATGGATTGGTCTTACCTGTTTCAAGCTTAGCCTGGATTGAACTCTGTGCATCAGACCAATCTAGATGCAATTGTGACCCCGACCACTTCATGTGAGGATTCCAAGTTTCAGCGCTATTCTTTCGATTTGCTCCTGCATGATTCTGCAGTAAAATTCCTGAGGCTTCGGTTTCAGTCATCGCGCTGGCCAGTTTACCGATATTAGTCAGGGGCGGCATTTCTACCCACTCCCCGTAACAGCGCACTAACTTTCCTTTGGCCGCCGAGGTTTTTGTGAGAATTCCTACACCCGGACCATTGTCAAACAAGATACTGGTTGTGATTTGAATTTGAGAGCTACCGGTGTGACGCTCTGCAGAAAAAAAATCTAGAGTGTATTTGTTACCATCTCGGAGGAAGCCTGGTTTCAATTGATCAAGGTTTACACTTTCTCGCCTAGGAGGATGCAGGCCTCCCAAATCAATCACTAGGCTATCATTGATATACACCCAAACATCATCGTCACCATTGAAGGTAAATACTTGGTCTGCCCCTTTGACATAAGTAAAGGTTGTGTGAAACTCCATGGTGAAACTAAAGTTGTGTTGAAGATACTTTGATTGCAAGTGTCCAAATGTAGCTTGGGGCGGAACTGTAGTGGAATAAAAATCTCCACCGTCGTCAATCGGAAAAAACGCAGTGTTACTGTAAACAAAGAGACAATTTTCGTAAACATTAAAGGTTAATCCGATCAAAAAAGGTCGATTTATAGTACTATCTCTGTCGTTATACCAGTCGTCGAAATTTGTCGCACCACTAAAATGTTTACCCGGTCCTCTTAACTTTGGATTTCTGTTATCCAGAGGAAAAGTAGACTTTGAACCTGTTACATCAATAGAAGGGTACACTGCATTAGGAGAGCTGGGTGTTGTCCAACCATAATTTTGAAAATCGGGATGACCTCCAGGCGTGTTTGATTCTTTAAAATCTCGAATTTTTGCCGGCATTACAAGAGATGCGATGGGAGATTGCCCAAATACACTGTAATACAAAAACAAAGTGAGCACCATAAGCTTGACCATGGAACCAAAGCAAATGCATCCCGCCGTATTTGAGCCCATGTCTGTATCACCCTGCAATGCTCTACTCCTCAGGCTGACCGTATCCGCTCCACTTTCCGGTCTCGGCATTGTACTCTACTGTATTGCCCGCACCCCCAGGCATGTTTTCTGTGCTAATGGCACGAACCAATTGGAGCTTATCGCGATTTTTGGTGAATTCAAATTTCCAGTTCCGTTGGGTAGCTTGGTCAATTTCGATGAAGCCCTTCTGTTCCAATTCTTGAACATCTCGTGGTAACTTTCCGAATTTCTGACGATACATTCCCGCCGCAGTTTTTAAGGCACCGATGGTCGTTTGAGCATCTGCCGCGCGAGCTGATTTCACTTGTTCCATATAAATGGGCGCACCAACAGATGCTAGGATCGCCAAGATGATCAGAACGACCATCAATTCAATAAATGTGAAGCCTTTTTGAGCTCTGGCACAATGTGCAAGCACTCCTGATCGAAACCGACTCATTCCAAATTCCTCCGTACCTTAATAAAAGACATCATTCCCCAGTTAAGTCTCAGGACCAGTTAGCGCTGATCACTTCTTTATTCAATTACAACTCCCCCCAAGGTATAACAGACAGCTCTCGCTTCACGGGCTGTTTAAAGGAGCTCCTAGCTGGGAAGCAAGCTAGGATCTAAGCTGGGAAGTAAATGACGCGTTAGAGCAAGATCCATTCCCTAAAAGTATTTTCAATTTATTCTTTTTACATAGCAAATGCTTAGGAGAATTCTGGTCCCGACAAGACTTTGACCAGCAGAAGCTGAACAAAATGACAATAATAGATGCTTCCACCTAGCTCTTTATCAAATGGAACCTGCGAAGGATTGACCTAATTCGCAATTCCTTAGGACAGGTAGCCCTTGAATTACGGCACGTTAATTGCAAAAATTGCGCCATACACAAGGCCTAGTGCCTGCTCATTTTCCACTTAAGGATGCGATGCCTAGCGCTTGGTTGCCCAGTTTAATTGTTACATGGCTTGCTTTCTCGGTACTCGTTCAGTGGAACAGTACGAGTTACGCGGCGGAGATTCCCAATTGGATACAAATTCCCTATCGTACGGAAATTCAATTTTCTGGGCCTAGCAGCCTAAAGGCCACTCAGTTCCTAAGCTACCTGCCTCCTGGCTATGAAAATCAGGAACGGGCTTGGCCACTAATTCTCTTCCTCCATGGTTCTGGAGAGGATGGCGATGAAATTAACTACGTCAAAAAATGGGGCCCTCCTCGCCTAGGTGAAAGCCCGGAAGATGCCCCCTTTGCCAGTGATTCCTTTGTCATTGTATCACCTCAAAAACCGCGCGGAGTAGATTGGGACCCCAAGTGGTTGGGCGCTCTGCTGGAGTATGTGCTAGCCAACTTTCGAATTGACGATCGGCGGGTGTATCTCACGGGTCTAAGCGCCGGGGGTGATGGTGCGCTGGAGCTCGCTACTCAATTACCTGAACAATTTGCGGCGGTGGGAGTGTTTAGCACCGGCCGGGGTGACTATTTTAAAAATGCCTGTAAACTAGTTAATGTTCCACTACGACTGTATCATAATCGGGGAGACTACTCCCGGCCCTATACAAAAGTGCAAGCTTTTGCTCAATCGATTAATGACTGCCAGGGACACACAGAATTTATTCTCTTTGAACAAAGTGGACATAATTCTTGGGAACCAAGCTATCGAGATTCTTCGCTTTATGGTTGGTTTTTATCGCATACTCTTAGCAAAACACCCCGACCCTTGATGGACGTAATTAGCCAAGCCAATGCAACACAAACAGTAGAGCTATCCAGTCCAGACTCCCAGAACAAGCTTCATTTTCGCCGAATAACAGACTATGTAGATAACGAAGAAGGCGACTCGCTATATTCCACTGCCCTTACGTTAGAGCCTGGTCAAAGTTTGTTAACCTGGGCGATAAACAATCAAGGACTTTCCAGTGATACAAATGTTTGGAATCGATTCTACCGCAAACCCACCCCACAAGAAAGTGTTTACTATGAACCAGGCCTCTCCTTGGCAGGCTGGATTTCCATAACCCTAGGACCCGAGCGGTGGTTAGATAATCAGCCATACCATCGCCAGATTACTTTAGATTCGCTCCAGCCAAATGTCGCCTTCTACCCGTTAAAAATTCTTCGGTGGATAGGCTATCTCTCCGTTGAGACTTCCGGTGAGTATGAATTTTCTGCTCAGGGTGCGGGACATAGCCTTCTCTGGGTCTCTGGCGAAAAATCCTTTGACTCTCGAGATACAATTAATTCGGTTTCTTCTATTCCTCCTAGTCGAAGAATCACACTCAAAGCTGGAATGCACCCCTTACGAATAGAGTTCTATCCAGAGAGTACTAATTACCAACTCGATTTTTCTTGGAAGCGTGACTCAGGCCCCTGGGATAGCTTACCCATGCGACAGTTTTTTCGCTCGAACAAACAACGTATCTATCAAGCTCCGGTCTTAGTTCGTGCCTTGGATTTCGTTTCACCCTTCGGCGGCGATTTGTATCAGTTAGGAGACTCCATCCATATCACTTGGCAAACCGACACCCTTCAGGTGACCAGCGCACAACTCTTTTTCTCTCCCAATCAAGGAGAGCGTTGGTACCCACTGCTGGAGAAACGTCCCCTCTACCCCAGTGATTCTAACTGGCAGAATTTCACTTGGGTCATTC
>JBBQAD010000419.1:0-3594 GCA_038315885.1 Fibrobacteria bacterium
AGGCCTGCCCCCTTGATTCCCATTTCAGGCAAACCCCAATGCCCAAAAATAAGCAACCAGTCCAAAACAATATTGACCAAACACCCGAAAACTTGAATTTGTGCGATCTTCCAAGTCTGGCCTTGTTCCGCAAAAAATCCACTGAATGCCGCCGCCAAACTTGCGAAACCGAAACTCGGTAAAACAATTACTTGGTTGATAGTTTGACTTGCCGTGGTCATAATAATGGGAAAGGTACGCTGAATAAGTTCTTTCCAGCCCCCTCTCTCATTCCAGCGCATGATCAGGTTCAGACGGTGCTCCAAAGGAGATTAAAAAATTTTGCTGGCAAATGTAGTTCTCCTTGCATTTCATCCCACATTCATGAAAGCCTTATACTTTAATCAGCAGAACAATTAATAAGGTGATGTCAGGTGAAAATGGTGAATAGGCTTTTGGCAGTTATTATAGTGGTACTCCATACTTCGCTATTTGCGAAGTTGCTAAAAATTCCCCAATATCCTTTGATTCTGGATGCTGATTTTCCGGCTGGATCGCATGTTCGCAAACAGGCAAATTTTTGGTTTCATGTATTCTATGCCCTTGACGATGAGGATATCATTTTTCATGACCCGGTAGTACCTGATCTTATCTATTCACAGTGTCACATTGGTTCCATTGAAATGAAAAATTGGGGGGATGTTGCCAGAACTCAACTTCAAGTATTACAGGATTCACTTCGAGAAAAAATGGGTCTGGAAGAATTCAATAGTGATACACAGAATGAAGTTAAAGACGGATTTCCCTTCTACTGGACAAAGCAGCAAAAATTACAGGCCATTGATAGAATCCGGTTTCAACGAGGCCTACGTCGACAGTTTCAACTGGGATTAAATCGTTCCTACCGTTATCTTCCTCTGATTGATTCCATTTTGCTGGCTCACAGTCTTCCCAGCCGACTTCGCTTTCTGCCTCATCTCGAATCCAGCTTTTTTATCCATGCCTATTCTTCTGTGGGAGCCGCGGGAATGTGGCAGCTGATGCCATCGGTCGCCAAACAAAGTCTGCAAATAAACCGTTACACCGATCAACGCCTGGAACCCTTGGCATCTACCCGGGTTGCTGCCAAACTAATGAAAAGTAATTATGCACGTCTGCAAACTTGGCCATTAGCTGTAACAGCGTATAACCATGGTGCGGGAGGATTAGTGCGGGCGCAACGAATATTGCAAAGCTCCGATTTTGATATCTTGGCGAGCGACTATGAAAGCCCGCGTTTTGGTTTTGCCTCCCGTAATTTTTATGCTGAATTTTTAGTGGTCTCTACACTTGGAATCTTAGCAGATTCACTTTATCCACAACACCAGCGCTATCTGCCTATATCGACCTTAAGCTTTAGTCTGAAAGATTCCACGAAGTTGAGCACAGTTTTAGAAAAATACACTTGGCCTCGAGATACGTTTCAAGAATTAAATCCTTCTATCACTCCCTTGGCTTACACTAAAAATGCCAAGTTGTCATCGGGAACCAGACTCAACTTTTTATCTCATCAAATCACTCCTCAATTATTGTCTTCGATACCACTACAGCCCCTTGGTACCGAAGCAGAATTACACATAGCCTTATTACAAAAAAAATCCGAAATAAAAATTGAAACTGCTGTCATTCCTGAACCATTTAATTGGCTAAACAATCGGTCTTCACTATTATCAGAACAAAAGGTTACGTTGTATCTAGAAGAATCTGGCGACCTCAATCTGTCACAGTCCCAACAAAAAATTGATGGTCTGCCTCTCTATCGCCTAAAAAATGGAAGAGTCAATTTAATACCAAGACCGGAAATTGAAGTTCTTCCGATTTTCACAAGCTCTCAACCCTGTCTTCAAATTCCCTGGTGGGACTGGTTTGAAAATATAGATGAAAAGAACGATTCCCTTGCTACGCATGACATCTGCCTGATTAACTCTCCAAGTAAAGGTTTTTATCGTAAAGGATAAACGATGCGGGTGTACGAAAAACACTTTGTACTTCTGTTCGTTTTACAGCAACTGATTTTTAGTAGTCAATCTGATTCATTAATCATAAAAGGTAGTGCCTATCGAATTGATGAACAAGGCTTACATCAAAATCAAGAAGGTATTGATATTTACTATGATGGCACGGAATATTCCGGCCTTTCTGATTCGCACGGTAACTTCACAATTTCTCTTGGTTCAAGAGAGGCGCATCAAACCAAATTAAAACTCTTGCTCAATTCACCCGGTTGGCGAATCATCTATCCTCCAGATGGTCTGTTTGCTGTTCCATTAGGCGCAAGAGAAGTTAAGGTGACCCTGAGAATTGATTTCTCTGAAATGAAAGGAAAATCAGAGGATCAAAAAAACAGTATTTATAAAAAACACCTGGGTCTTCTTCTAGATTCAAAAGAGATAGAGTCAGAACAGCAATTTAAAAAAGCAGAGAAAAGCCTAAGCCGCGAAATTGACGAATTGCGTAAATCAGGCTTGAGTGAATTTGAAGCCGAAAGCCGTGTTAGGTTGGCTTCTCTATATCTGGAGCAGTCGCTTTCCCAAGAAATCACAAACAAGGCTATGCTTCACTTAGCCTTGAAACATCTATCCAGCACATCAGGGGTATTTGACCCAGATAAGAGGCCTCAACTTTGGAGGGAAAATCAATTTTCTTCCAGCTTGATTTTGGAGTTACAATCTGAAGGAGAAAGTCGGGGCCAGGCCTTGGAATTGCTCAATCAGTCCCTGGAATGTATACAGCGACTTTCAGCAAGAGTAAATAGGGATGCTTATCCCTGGAATTGGAAAATGGCACAGCAACGTCAGGCACAGCTTTATTGTGCCCTGGCAAAGTTAAACGAACCCCAAGTTGCTGAACCACTATGGAAGGAGGCCAACGATATTTACAACCGCCTGCTGAATGACAATACTCTCGAATTTTCCCAGGAAGATTTATCCAAGATTCATTCTGAAAAAGGAGAGTTATTGAGTAATTGGGCCTCTCACCTTAAGGGAAGTATTCAGTCACTGCGCTGGTTTGAAGCTGCCGAATTGTATCGAAACGGACTCAAACTCATGAAAATGAAAGTCCAAAGAGAGTATTACGTAGAATTTTTATTGGGACTCTGTAATGCACTGCATCACCAATTTGAAGGATCCAACCCCTCTGAGAGGCTCGCCATGTCTCAAGAAATTGCTGGCTTGGCCAAGCAAGGTCTAATGGCTGTATCACGAGAAGAGGATGCTGAGTCGTGGGCAGAGTTTCAAGCTTATCTGGGTTTATCCTCCTTCAATTTTGCGGTTGTTTCCGATGGAGAAGAACAGTCAAAATGGTTAGCACAATGTGTGCAGGCTTTTCATCGTAGTATTGAAAATATTGAAAAGGAAAACCCACTATATGGAGAATCCAAATTACAATTGGGTTTCGCCCTACAAATGGAAACACAAACTGGTTTAAATCAGGGCAGTTACACTCATTTAAGTGAATCCAAAAAGAATTTTGAAGATCTCCTTGGTTCTCCAATTAAAGGAAATCATCTCCTTGCATCCAAAGCCAAGCTGGGAATGGCTTTGGTCCTAAGCAAGGAATCTGAATTGAAAAAAG
>JBBQAD010000154.1:0-8026 GCA_038315885.1 Fibrobacteria bacterium
CACCCACGGTTTGTACGACCTTTCGCACAAAATCCTTTTGGCGTTGATTTGCTTCGCCCTGACAGCTTGAGTAATCCCTGTTTTCAGTGTTGACACCTGGGCTCCAGGGTCCCAATCCATGCCGAAGGACCCAACCATCGACTACATCAACTTCGACATACACACCTTTGCTACGTGCGTACCCTATCAGATCTTTTGCACGGTTAAAATACCCTTCGTCGAATCTATTCAAGTCATATTTTCCTCCAACACTCTGATACGCTTGAAAATTGTCGCCTTCGGCTGCTTTTGTAAAAGGCCCCATTCGCATATGCACCCAATTCAGATTATGACTGGCCAACTTATCGACAATTCCATTACTAAACCAAGGCCAACCATTGGCTTTGGAATCGGTACAGCAGACCGAAAGTCCCTGCAGCCAAATGGGATTGTCACTCCGATCGGCGAACATATGCGGCGCCTGGGAGTAGCGTTTTAACGGCCCATTCGTGGCTGCCATTAGAGCTGAGGCCGAAATAAGAATCATTCCTATTACTGCCACCTTTCCGACTAATTTATCTGTTTTTGATGATTTCATTTTTTGTGTACCTCGCGCCCAAGGATATCACTCATCCAAGGGAATTGTTTAATCCATATTTTCTGAGAATTTTTTTAAGGAAATGTGAATTTGATTAGTTTAAGTAAACGCCGATCTGTTCGGATGTTTACAAACAAAAAATCCAATTCATATCAGAATGTATACATTTAACGGAATGAGTTTCATTTCATCCCTATTGCCTTTGGTTTTCAGAACTGCTAGCCAGTATTCTGTTGTTGAAAGAATAGGGCCGACAATCGTGTCAGGAATACTAATTCTTGCAATTTCGTACTTCTATTGAGAATATGAGATTAAACGTTACTTAGCTAAGCGCGGGGGATTGTCCGAATCTGCACAAATTTTAGTTGATCAGAACTTTTGAAAGAAGCCCCGCTAAACCAAAAAGGAGGGGCACGAGGGAGCGCTTATTCATTTGAGGTACTTAAGCCTCAGAACGCCGCTATGGAGTTTCACTGTTTCGGGGCGAAAGCTAACCCTATTTAGTTGTTACACCAATTGAACCAATCATGGAAGTTTTTGAATTCGCATTGCGGTGAATCCATGAATTTTGGAAAGGAGTGGGCGTCTGCAAGTGCCAAAAAGCATTACCATCCGTGATTTTTAATTGATTTGTAAACAATTCTATAATCGAAAGTCATCAGAAATTGAAATGATGCAATGCTTTGGAAAGGAAATTCCCTTACCTAAAGAAAGAACAATTCTCTCTATTCCAATGGTAATAGAACGTGGATCAGTCAAAAGAATGTGAATAATTCTATTTTGCTGCATTTTTAATTTCTTTCAATTCGATTTCTTCCTCCAAGGCCCTTTCTGCAATTCTTTTACCCAATACAAGACCACTATCATTGTCAAAACGATAATGGATGCCTGCGTACAATCGCGACATGGCGGCCTCGCGAGCCAATGAATCCATTTGAACACGCAGCTCAGGTATAATATGACCCAAAACACCGGAAGCGGCTCCCGAAAAAGAGGCATGGCCCGAGGGGAAAGATGGGAAATCAGGGAGTTCAAGTGGTGATGTGATGGTCTGATCAGCTTGAGAGGGCCGAATCAGCCAGTAACGATACTTTGCAGCCCAACACCAAATTCCCGCATCAAACATGGAAAGATTCATCAAAGCAAGAATTCGAACCGCGTCTCCTTCATCAGTATTTCTGACTGTTAACAAGGAGCAGGCCAGTGCATTCCATCTTCCCGGGGGTGTTGGCGTCCAAAGTTTATCGGCCCAATAGAGTGCGCTGCGTAATTGCGCTTGGGATCTATCCAGGGAAATCTGCCTAACCTCTTCCAAAGCTTGAGCATATTCTGGTCCATAGAAATCGGGAGGAGGACCTAAGAGAAATTGAGCACTGTCTTTGTGGTAGGCCCGCATTGGAGTAACACTTCCCCAAAAAGCCAATACTCCTGATTCACCCCTTTTCGTTTTGTCCAGCCAGAAACCTTCTCCAACTGGAATCTCTCCAACCCAGTGTCCGGAGCTACCATCATGGTAGCGCTTTGCAATAATTTCCTCTGCAACACTGGAACCCAATTTCTGCCCCCACTGTAATACAGTTGAATCATTTGGATACATTTTCAATAAAAAAGCATCTTGTTCCACAAGTACACTGTCAATACGACGAGTTTCGGAAAGAAACAAGTAGTTCAATATTGTGGCGGAAGCAGAGGTTATTGCCATTTTACTGAAAACAATCTGCTGTTCTGGGGATAAGTTCACATGTCTGTCCCAGATTTCTCTTTTTGTCATAAGCCAGGCGTCATGTTGAGCTATTGATAAAAGTGCATACACTCGTGATGCTTTAGGCGGTGGTACTGCGTATTTTGAAACGTACCCTCTTGAAAGTTGATTCCAAGTGTAACAAAATGATTTCTCAGAAAAAGAATTTGAGCTTGGCAAGTGAGCCTTGGATGTCAAATTCGACTTTTTAAAATCTGAATCTCGATAGGAATAAGGTCCTGTAGCGAGCAAGGGTTTCCATAAGGTTTGATTCGAGAGATTAAATCCCCGCGACTTTGTATCATTAACATTTAGATAGGATGGATCTTTGTGTGAACATCCAAGCAGGAATAGACTAGCACCCAGTATGATAATCAGTAGAATTGAACCTATCTGATCAGAATCTGTTCTTATGATAGTTTGCCTCTGCTTAACCCTCATTGTTTCCCCTTAGAATCCAACTGTTCCTACAGTGATGATATTGTTCCAAAAATCGAGATTCAATGCCCAAATTTGGGGTTGTATAAATGCCGTATAATTATGATTAATCTTTTTAAGAAAAATGCATATTTTCCCAATACCCACTATTCGTTTTTCACGCAAATCATTCCTGATTTGATTAGTTTTCAACGAATTCTTTACCGACTAAGGTACAATCATGAATATTCTCCTATGGATTTTTCAAACCCTGTTCGCCCTGCATACACTGATGGGTGCCATCTGGAAATTCTCTCATTCAGAACAATCGGTGCCTTCGCTGAGTGTTATTCCACATGCAGTCTGGATGATTTTGAGCATTCTAGAAATCATTTGTTTTCTGGCCTTGATACTCCCAGCCATCAATAAACACCTGGGTATCGCAGCCCCTATTGCTGCTGTTTTTGTGGTGTCTGAAATGCTTCTTTATTGTGTAATCCACAGTTTCTCCGGTATTACAGAACACAATGAGATAATTTATTGGCTAGTTGTGGCTGCCATCGGTTCATTTATCGCTTATGGAAGATTCAAACTATGCCCACATAAAATTAACGGCAAACAAGTAGAGAATTAATGGAACTTTGGCAGAAAATTGCCGATAGACTCAAACAAGATTTATCAAAATATGCATGGGAATCCTTACCTAGCCTAAAAGATTTATCTCAGCGCTATAGCGTTTCTTATGGAACAGTCCGCCGGGCAACGAGCCAATTATCTAAGGAAGGGATATTAGAACTTGGGCGCGGACGTCGTGCACAGATAGCTTCGCAAAATAAGCCCCCAGTGACCGCGAATTCTCCTGAATATGCCTTCGACCGGGTTTACAGAGCGCTTTGTGAATTAATACAATCCGGAAAATTTAAGGTTGGAGCTGCACTGCCAAAAACTGATTCACTAGCATTAAACAAATTACTTCAAGAAAATCAGGTTCATCGTAGAAAAAAAAATTATTGCATCGGATCTGCCAGTCAAGAATTAAAAAAATCGAGCTCCAAAAGATCGAGCATTATAATCTTACAATTAGGTGATTCATCCTGGCAGGCATTATACAACCCAGTAACAAGTCAATTCGTTCATTCCCTGGTTCAGGAATCCATCCGTTTGCAAATACCTTTGTTGCCGGTTTTGATCGACATTAATCCGAAGAATAACAATTTGGTTCCTTTTGAAAATATCTTACAAAAAACAGTATACCCCTTAGGGGGCTTACTCATGGGAATACTGATCGTATCACCACCGTATACAATTCCCAACTATTCGGATTTGTTAATTGCCCTGTCTGGTTTAGATATTCCAATTTTGGATTTTTCCAGAAGAAAAATAGCGGGTAACCCCAAATTTAGGCCTCATCATTTTGGCGAGTGTTTAATCCCTCCCGATAAATCATCCGAATGTGCCATCAAATTTCTATGAAAAGGTTTAGTTTCAGGCAAGTCCCACTGTAGAAAAACTCTTACCTATTTGGCTGAAGCATTTCAAATCTTTGACAAGTCTTTACAATGGTCTAATAATATAGAAGTGGGTTATGCACGACTAGCCTATATGCTTGAGGGATTTCCTGATTGCTACCCAGTTAAAACAGGTTCTGCATTAAAACGGATATCCAAATTTGCAGCTAAGGGCTTATCAATGTCTCCCCTGACTGATTTAGATCTTCTAATTCCCTTGTTACTAAATCCTAGTATTACAGTCCTTATTTTTCCAAGGGATCGGAACATTAGAGTATTTTATCAAGCAATGAAACGCATTGGCTTAAGTCTCGGTAATGATATTTCTGTAATTTCTTTTGACAATGAATTGGAGTTCTTATTTTACCAAATCAACAGTGTAGATTTGGGTATAAGTAATTTTGGTTATCGTATTTTTCACACCTTAATGGGTGACATTGGGTTTAAAAGAGACACATCTATAGGCGATTTAATTGCAAAACCGGTGGTCGCAGAACGTGGATCAGTTAAAAATATCCGATAGTTATATGTTAACTGACACCTAAAAAGCATAACGGATGTCCGACCCGTCAGCGCGAAACAGGGGAAAGCAGGACAACTCGATCTTTGGGGATTGTGCCTGTTATTCTTTCGCCGTGTAACGAATACAGTGCCATGCCCGATGGCGGATTTCTGCCGTCGCTCCATATCAGCCGCGCCCCGTTTGCCGCCGGAACTGAGAGCTCGGCCAGTTTGGACAGTGATGTGATCGCGGTGGACCCACCGCCAGGTTGCACGCCGACCGGATCATTCACTCCCGTAGGAGGGACGAAGTTCTTGTCCAACGTAATCCAGATTCGAATCCGGAAGCTCACGGGCGTGATCAGTTGAAGAGGATTATTGCATCCGTCGAGCGAGGGAACCGGGCCGAAGGCCAAGTTGCTGAGAGTACCATCCCAGGCCTTGTTCTTTGTTGTTGTCTTTCCATCGTATGCGCTCCAGGCGCCTCCCCATATCGTTGGTACACCGACCTTCAGGTCTCGATCACACCGGTCGAACGGCGTTTTCGGTTTGCAGCACCCGGTGAAGTAACGATACCATATATTGCCGTCATTGAAATGGAACCTCACTGACCCCATGGTTCCGACCTTGGACTCATTGCTCTGGCTGATCGTGTTCACGACCATAAACCAGTAGCCGTTTTTCATGTAGTCGACATCGCCGGACTTCAGCGATCTCGGAGTGCCGCTAAGAAAACCATCGATCGGCTTCCAGCAGCACTTGTTAGCTTCATAGAAATCAGCTGGGGGAGGTTTCCAGGACATCTTGCCGTAACCATCGGTCTTGTCCATGATCAACCAGGTTGTACGGGACTGGCTATATAGAGAGCCGCTCAAACATATGAAATACAGAAACGCTCTTGATACCCAACTGTCTACATGCCGTGACATTGTAGCCTCCTCTTGTGAAGATCCAGCTGTTCTTCATCTGGTTTTATGGTTTGAATGTACGATCAAGCCCATTGGGAAAAGCTTCGCGATTCTATAGGAGAGCATTCGCAATCCTACCAAACTGGTCTACTTTGATGGTGTTACATATCTGCGAGCTCTGGGATTCCCTTTTCTCAGGTTTCTTTGTATTGGTCTAGAAATTGCCTTGTCCCTGACTCGTGTCCGTATCATGCCCCAACAATTCCTGCCCAGGTCCTCCCTCCCAATCCCGTCAAATCGCCAAAGATGGCTTCTACCATAGGCCTTCGGATGGACAAATAATCCAACGCTTTCGCTGTAGAATCTGCTCTAAACGTTTCTCTCATGCCACCTTTCAGCCCGCTTTTGGCCAAAATAAGCGTAGGGCCAATCATACATTGTTCAAATTACTCTGCTCGGGAGTCTCCATGAGACGCGCTGCCATTTTGGTGGGTGTCCACAGAATAACCGTGGCTCGCAAGCTGGAGTTTCTAGCTGCTGAGTGTAAGGAAGTGAATAAAGGTGAAGTGCAAATAGGTGCAGAAATGTGCAATTTGGTGAAGCACATACAATTTGACGACTTAATCACCAGCGAACACACTAAGTGCAAACCCTTAGCTGTTACAATGGCTGTCCAAGCTCCAGAGAGGAGAATCCTAGGCTTTGAGGTCTCTCAAATTCCAGCTTCAGGGCATTTAGCGAAGCGTTCCCGAGAAAAATATGGTCATCGACCCAATCAAAGGCCAGCTGCTGTAAAAAATTTGTTGTTCAAACTAAAAGACATCGTGAATGAGTCCACTCACTTTTCAACTGATGAGGATGTTCTTTATGGTCAAGCATTAAAGAAGATGTATCCCCACTGTGAACATCATTGTTATAAGGGATTAAAAGGTGCGATTACGGGCCAAGGCGAATTAAAAAAGGTTGGATACGATCCCCTTTTTTCAATTAATCATACATTCGCTATGCTCAGGGCTAATATTAATCGGCTTTTTCGCAGAACGTGGTGCACGACAAAGAAGCGCCTTCGCTTAGAGCAGCACTTAGAGCTGTATATGCATTTTCACAACAGTATCCTGTTGGCTTAGCCGATTATTGGCTAATAAGTTTACTGGTTCGAAATCGCAGGCTGTATCAAGTGATAGCAGCTCCAATTCGAATGATTCCAAGCGATTTGTGTATACCGAAATCATTGGACCTGTATTCCGTATGTAATTGTTTGGTTGATCCGCATTGATCCTCATTAGTAATTGCGGCTATCGAGTTGGTGATTGTTCATAAGTGTAGAAGTGCACGAGGATGTTTCGAAATCACCACCATCAAAGTAGACCAGTTTACAATTAATGAGGACTCCTTTCAGCTTGATGACTTAGTGAGATTTTGGCCTACTTTAATCAAACTATCTCCTTCTTTCCTTGACGATGGTGGTTTCCAGGCGTTCAGCCAAATAGTCATTTTTCGGTATAGGATTATTGGAATTGTAGACTCTTTCAATGATCTTTACTCTTAGAGTCGTCTTCCCTCTTTCGTTGGGAGAGGATAATTGTTGGTCCACTAGGGAATGCGACCGGTCTCGGTAACGATTCTCGAGGGAAGGGCTTACTGTCATTTCTCAGTGCTTACACCGTGTACTGATTTCCCTGGTTTTCGAATTCACGTTTTATTGTTTCACGTGAAACATTTTAAAGCCCAATAACATCATTGGAACTTTAATCCCCTTAAGTGCAGATGCAAAAGTCTCGCCAAACTAGCTCGGCTTGTCGCAGATACTCGATAGCTTCCATTTGAATTTCATGTGGGCTTGACTACGCAGACAAAACCCAATGTTTCACGTGAAACATCTTGAACAGAACGATTCTGACTCCTAAACCCTTAGTACGGATAAGGTTTTACCACTTTAAAGAAGCGGTGAAACCATCCATACCAAAAAGTCGGGTAGCGTTTAATTAGAATTTCCAGGCAACGAAAGTAACGTCTGATGAGTCTTTCCGTTGAGATGGAGGAATCCTGAGGACATAAGCGAACAAGACGAAAGCCCTTTTTCGGAATGGGAACCATAAAATAAATGGAAGGATTAGAGCCTTTTCTTAAAAAGGACAACAGCTGGGAGCTCTGAACAGGATTTCCAAAAAAAAGACTGCTTAAGGCAGACTTGGGAGCGTGCTGATCCAAGAGCAAGGCCAAACATCCTTTACTGCGAAGGTGACGAAGTGAAGTGCGAATCTGACTAAATGAAATCGTCGGAATTCCCCACCATGACCGAAGCTTTTGCATCCCAAACTGAGCAAGAGGATTTTGTAAGTCTTGGGCATACGCTAGCAGCGGAACTTCATTT